>DAOVRD010000331.1 GCA_030628375.1 Planctomycetota bacterium | reverse complement strand
TCACGGGACGGTCGAGCTTGCGGGGCACCGCAGGCTGGCGGTCTCGACCGTCAAGATCGCAGTCTCCACCGCTTTCATGGCGGCAGCCTGTTTGGCGGTGCTGGGCGTGCTCCCGCAGGCCCCTGACGCCGGCGGACTGGGCCTCAAGCTGCTGCGGGCGATCTTGCCCACTGCGGCGGGCGCGACCGTCTACTTCATCGTGGCCGCTCTGCTGCGCACAGAAGAGCTGGCCGCCCTGCTGCGCCAGTTGAAACGACGCGGCGGCCGAAATGCCGACTGAACGGGCATGATGGGGACAACAGATGGCCGAGGGCCAGGGGGCAGGAATGACGGGAGGGGAACTGCACCGGAATGCCCTGGACTAGCAGACCGACGAGGCGGAGCTAAGCACTTCTGTGCTTGTCGCGATGATCCTGCAAAGGAGGTGCATGTGTGGGGGCTCTGTGCAAAGGTCTGCAGCCGCCATTCGGGACCCAAGAGGCAGGCGTAACACTCCGAGCGGTTTAGACGGAATCTAGCACTTGAAGGTGTACTACGGCCTTAGGGCCAAAAACAACTCTTTTGCTTTCTCCACATGCCTACTCGCGTGTTCCATTATGATTTGCATGCAACCGTCCGCCTCGCGAACGTAAGGTTTTATTCCAGGTGCATTATCGTCGCAGTGCAAGGTATCAGGAAAATCGTAGCGCTCGTCGAAAGGCTCCCAATCCTGAAGGTAAACATAACCATCAGGAACACTTATTCCCTCATCGCGCCATATTTGCATCTGTCTGCGCATGGTTAAGTTGACTTTTTCTCTCCATATCTGGTTCAGTAACTTATAGTCAGTGGAGCCTTCCACTATGTGCACGGCGATTAAAGGAACTTCGGAACTCTCTTGGCTGCTGCCGGAATTCTCCACCTGGAGGGCCAGGTCTCTCAGAACGGGCTGAAAATCCAGGTACGATATGCCTACGGCAAACCCAACACTTGCCTTGCCCAAGCTGTCAAGCGCCTTGGCCGTTTGAGGTAGCTCCGACTGCCTAGGCGCGCGCAGCATGAGCAAAACAATCGCCACCCCCAAGATCACAAGTGCCGCCAGTCCGGCCAGTAACGCGGGTGTTTGCTTTGTTAACCCCAGTTTCCACGCCTTGGGGCTAGTTCCTTGCCGGCTCTGTCCGTCCGTTACAGCTTCGACGACAAGTAGAGGCTTCTCTGGCCCGCGGTTAGTGGAGCGTGCCAAGCTCTGTCTTTGCGCTTGCTTCCTAGCCTCAAACGGGTGCGACTGGTGCTCACTTGCCGACGAAGTAGCCGGTTCCGGCGCTTCGCCCTGGACGGGCGCGCCAAAGGGGACCTGTACGATGGCACCGCATTTGGAGCACCTCCCCTTTTTGCCGAGCTCGTCCCTCGATGCCTTCAGTGTCGCCCCGCACTGCGGGCATTTGCCTGTGATCTTGGCCATTTGCGATAAGACCTGCTCTCATTGCGGACTAGGACTGCTCCAGCTCCTTCTCCGATGCCAGGCGGACGGCAATGATGGCGTGGACCATTATCTGGGTCTCGGTCCCGCCGCGGGTCAGCACGATGTAATGGTCCGTGACGACGGACAGCTCTCCCGTCACGCTCTTACCGTTCGTCATCAGGACGCTCACCTGCTTGCCAAACCACCCTGTCTGGATCATTTGAGCCATGCAAGCCTCCTGAGTGCCGCCGTACGGACCGAAGAATCACGCCGACCCCGCCCGCGGCGTCAGTCAAACGGGGCCCTACTTCCCGAGCGGAAGCCGTTCCGGCCGGTTTTGGCGGGGCTCAGCGCTCGAACCCTTCCAGGATTTCGCTGATGCTCCTGATCCCCTCCGGAACCAGCAGGATTTCCACGCGCCTGTTCTCGGCCATCGGTTCCAAGGGGTCCTCGGGCTGGACGAGAGGCCGGTTCGGCCCAAAACCGACGACGTACATGCGTTCAGAGGGGACGCCCTTCTCCACCAGGTACGCCATGACGGCGTGGGCCCTCATTGCGGCAAGCTGGTAGTTGTCCTGCCAGGGCGAGTGCTTAATGGGGACGGCGTCGGTGTGGCCGTCAACGCGTATCTCCAGCGCGCTTTTCGGCAGCAGATAGTCGGCGATCCTATTCAATGAGGCTTTGGCATCTTCGTTGAGCTCGGCCTTGCCCGAGGCGAACAGTATCTCGCTCTCCATGACGATGAAATTGCCCTCATTGCGCGGCTCAACCGTGATGCCCGAGAGGCCCTTCACCAGCTTCTCGAGTTCCAACCTCTGCTCCAGCAGCTTACCCTGCTCCCCCTTCAACTCGCCGACGAGCTGGGCCATCTGGCGCGCTTCCTTCCTGGCCTCCACGAGCCCGACCTGAAGCGTCTCGCCGTGCGCCTTAAGGGTCTCGTTCTCGGCAAGCAGCTTCTCTTTGGCGTCCTCAATCTCCACGAGCTTGGTTTGGAGGCTCTGGTTCTCCTTCTGGAGCTGTCCGCAGCACCCTGTGAGGCCGATAAGCGTAATCCCCACAACGACCGCAACGGTTCGCTTTAGCATCAGAAAAAGCTCCTTACCACAAGAAAGGAAAGCACGGCGAGCACACCAGCATCGCGCACACAACGCACTCACAGCCCACCGGGAACGCGCAGGGAGACCACTGAGCGAAGTTCCCTAGCGACCCGACGCCCAGCTCGTCAGGGACGTGGAGAAATCGGGCCGGAAAGCGTTCTCGACCACGAACAAGGTCGCAACGAACATAATGACCAGACTGACCACCAGAAGCGCCAGCCACAGGCCGCCCACGCGGGCTGCGGGGACGCTGACCCGCGTCGCGTAGGGCACCTCGAGCGCCTCACCTTCCGCGAACTCCTCGCCGAGCTCCTGGACATCCAGGACTTCCTCGAACTCGCCCGCCTCGTAGCCCGGCTCCTCGTCGAGGGCCGCTATCTCGGCGGTCACTTCCTCGCTCTCTTCGGTCGGGCTGAGGGCCGCCTCGACTTCCTGCTCGTCATCTATTTCCATGATCTCGCTGAGCAACTGCTCTTGCGGGACCTCGTCTTCTTCTGCTTCCTCAATCCCAAGGATGTCGGAGATCTCCTCTCCCTCCTCGATGGGAGTCACCTTGGCTGTCGGCTCTTCCTTCTCCAGCTCGATCCCTCCCTCATCCGCGCCTGTGGAGAAGTCGAAGAAGTCCTCCTCTTCCGTTGCCGCTCTGGCCTTAACCCCTGCGATATCCACTCCGGTGGTCGCCCCGGTAGCTTCGCCGACGGGCAGCTGTTCCTCCTCGGCCCCCTCGAGCTCCAGGTCTTCCTCCAGCAGCGCATCTATGTCGGTCTTGGGCTGCGGCCCGGGCACTTCCAGTTCAAGGTCTTCCGCCGCAAGGGCCTCACTCAGTATGTCGGTTCGCCGCTCCTCTACACCTTCGGCTGGGGCCCCCTCCAACAGGTCCGCCCCTTTGCGGGCCTCCACCGGCTCGTCATCTACCAGAAGTTCGGTGCCGGGTTCCCCCTCTGCCGTCGCCCCCAGTTTCTCTTTCAGAGCGACGACCTCGTCCTGTCGGTACCGGGTTTGTCCTTCGACCGTGTGCTCCTTCAGGTAGCCTTCGGCCACCAGTTGCGTCAGTTCGTCACGATCGATCTCAAGCTCCGCCACAACCTGCTCTGCTGTCAGATATTCCTCACCAGCCGCCATTGTTCGACCTCCCACGCCAGGCGGTAATGGACACGATAGCGCAGGTGAATTCCACAAAACCCCCGCTCTCGATCCTGATTATAACAACCTGCCCGGCCATTGCAAACCCTTTTCCGCCCTACCACACAGCGCCCCGGGCAGCGGCGGGCTAGCCATAGACCTGATCGGGATCGAAGACCTTCTGCCCGCACACCTCAAGCGTGTCGCTGCCCGGGCTGTAACGCCGATGATAGCAGCTCCTGTAACCCAGATGACAGGCGCCGACGCGCTGCTCAACGACCATCATAAGGGACTTGCCCTCGCAATCCACCCTGATCTCCTTCACCTTCTGGGTATGCCCGCTGGTTTCCCCCTTGAGCATGACCCTTCCTTTGGAGCGCCGGAAGACATGCACCTGGCCGGTCTCAAGCGTCTTCCGGAGTGCCTCGCCATTCATATAGCACAGCGTTAGCACATCGCCCTCAACCTCCACCACGACGACGGGGATCAGACCCTCCTTGAACGTCAGATACTGCTGCAACTGTTCCATCGGGCGCACCTTTCCCTCGTCGGACCTCCTCCTATATGGTACGCCCCGGCGAACCGGAAGTCAAAAAGCACCGTCCCCAGAGCCATTCAATTGTCCCGTAGCGGATCAGATGGATGACCTGATGGCGGTGGGCGGCAATACAACGGCCTTAACAGGATGTACAGGATATGCAGGATGCGCACGACAAACTCAGCCTCTCCTCACCTCGCTGCCTACCCTTTATC
>DAOVRD010000065.1 GCA_030628375.1 Planctomycetota bacterium | reverse complement strand
GGTAGGGCAGGATCGCGGCCTCGGAGTGTAGGGGCGGTTCGCGAACCGCCCCTACGAGAACGGCCCCGGCACAACCGGGCCGTCGTCGTCCGGGGTGGCAGGCCGCCCGCCACTTTTAGCAATGGCGCCAGACCATCGCGCATTCACATGGCCTCGTATCCAGGGACAACGCCCATGGACAGACGCAAAGCGAGCTGGACGGCGCTGAAGGTGCTCGCCGTTGTCCTGATCGTGGTCATTCTGTACGTCGTTCTCCAGCGGATCGGGTTCCGCAGCATCTTCAGGGTGATGCAGGGCGCCAGCCCGGGTTCGATACGCTCCGCCGTGCTGCTGACTCTCGGTGCGTTCCTGCTCTCGGCTGTCCGGTGGCAGCAGTTGATCAAGCGCGAGGAGCGCAAGAGTATCGTCGCGCTTTTCCCCATCTACATGGCCGGCGTGTTCGGCAACATCATCACGCCCGGTGCGCGGGTCGGCGGAGCGCCCATCCGGGCTTACTACATGAGCAAAGCCTTCGGGGGTGAGAAGAGCGCCCATCTTGGAACGATCCTCACGGACAAGCTGGGCAGCGGTCTGGTCTTCGTGTGTTTGCTCGTCGCTTCGGTGTCCTTTGTGGTGCTCTTCGTGCCGCTGGGCCTGGTGCCGAAGATCGTCCTGGAAGGCGTCGTACTGTTCCTGATAGCCGCCGTCGTCGGCGGATTCGTGGTGCAGAAGCGGATGGGACCGAAGTCGCGTCTGCTTGCGAGGCTGCTGCCGGTCGTCTACAACAGCGCCCTGCTGAAGTTCGTGCGCCGCCGGTTTGCGACCTACCAGTTGTTCGAGAACTACGCCATACGGAAACTGGACAACGTGCTGACCCCCATCGCCCAGGCGGCGGGAAGCCCCAAGGCCCTGGCCAAGATCATCTTCATCTCCGGCGCCTCCTGGGCCTTGCTCTACATGGCACACTTCGTGTTGTTCGTCGGACTTGGGGCGAGGATCGGTCTGCTCCAGGTGATCGTCATCGTCACCATCGCCGATTTTCTGGGGGACATATCGGTCTCCCCGGGGGGTGCCGGCTTCATGGAGGCGGCTATGATCGGCCTGTGCGCAGCCTTCGGCGTCAACGCTCAGACGGCGGCCGCTGTGACATTGGTGAGCCGGGGCGTGTTCTATCTGTGCGGGCTGGGCGTCGGCGGGCTCTGCCTCGGCGTGCTGACGGGCCTCTACGGCAGGCAGAAGTAGGGCTTGCCGCGCTCCGGGCTGAGCAACTGATCACTGGCGGGAACTGACCCCCTGAGCTGCTGCCTCGCACTCCATTTGCCCATCGTTTCCTCCCGGCTTATCCACTGGTCCGAGGGCGGCGCTCCAAGAGTTCTATCAACCGCTCGACCAGCACATTGAAGCCCTCGCACCTGTATGGCCTCCATTTGTCCCTGGAGGTCGGCGACACGCTAGGCCGCAGCACGTGAATCCTGCCGCGGCCAGCAGCTTTCTCAGCCACCACATCCCCAGGGAGTAGCCACATGCAGCGCGGCGCCTGCCCTTTCCAGTCAAACAGCATCGCGATTACCACTGTGCCAGGCGTGTCATTGAAGGTCTTCTTACGGATCCCAAAATGCACGCACTTTGGGGAACGCTTCAAGGTTCTCGTACGGGACTTCACCTGCACCGGCACAGCATTCCGCGTCTTCTTGTCGAAGATCAGCAGGTCCACGCCGCCGTCATCAGCAACGGGCAGGAAGGGACACAGCCTGCCCCTGGAAGCCGAGATGATCTGGCTGGCCACGATGTTCTCAGCCACAGCCCCGACCTGTGTTGCCGTCAGGTAGTCCGCCTCCTCGCCCCTGTTGCTTGCGTTCTTCATGCCATATCCTCCACTCGTCCGAACAGCGAGAGTATTGTCCGTTGTTCGTCCGCCAGAATCAACGCAGGGCTTCGTTGCTCGGGGCAGACCTCGGCCTCATGCCAGAGGGCACGGATCACGCTGGTTTCCTTACCTACCTATGTTCAGGCCACGCTCCCGCAGGGCCGCAAGGAGGGGCTTCCGCGTTGGACAAGAAAACAGACCTGATCAGCCAAGGACGCACAGCGCCGCGAAACGGCGAGGGCCGGCGTCACATCTCCGGCGCAGTCTTGAGAGGCCCCGCAACCGGCTCGGGGGGCGGCGTCTGCCCCTCGATGGCCCCCGCCATCCCCACCAGGCTGAAGAAAGTGAAAATGCCGGGGACGTCGCCGTAAGCCTCCACGCGGATCTGCTCGCCCGTTCGAACCGCCTGTATGCCGTAGGCCCCCAGGCGCGCTACCGCCTGCCGAACCAGAGAGACCAGTGGCTGGGCGTCAGGCGACTCTGCCCGGGACAACAGCCCGGTCAGGAACTCCCGAGCCGGGCCGGCGTTTACGTATACCCACGCATTTCCCACGCCCTGCACCCGGTCGCACATCACCCGGTACTCCGGGTCGTCGGCCAGGGCGCGTCCTTCCGTCACAGCGGCAATGACGCCCTGCAGGGGGGCCGCCTCCAGCGAGCAAACGACAAACCCCTCCAGGAACGCAAAAGCGATGCGCTCGCCCCCATAGATGTTCTCCAGGATCTGGAACTCCGTTCCCCGATGAGCATTGGCGCTGAGATGCCAGCCCTGGCTCTGGGCGACAAAGGAGTCCGCGAAGCGGCGCACCAGTTCTGCCAGCCCCTTCTCGTTCTTCACCTCAAAGCCGAAAACGGGCCCGAACTCCTTGAACCGGGGCCCTGCGCCGTGCGCCCAGGCTTCAGCAGGCGGAGTGCGCAGCGCCAGGAATGCCTCACTGCCGATGATGGGCAGAAGCTCCCATTGAACATTCACTGTGAATGCCATGTCAACCTGGTCCAGCCCCCATTTGAACTCTTCCACGCCAGCTTCGCCCTTGTTCAGGCGGACTATGCCCTCAACCAGGGAATAGAGCGCTTCTCCCGATTCGATCTGGAGCGAAGCAAGCAAACCGTAGTCCTGCGGCACCAGGGCGGCGGCGCGTGTCCGGCGCGCTTTGAGCGCCATCACTCGGGGCAGAAACCCCTGGTCTTGCGGACCGATCTCGGCGATCAGCGTGTCCGTGAAACCGCCGTCCGCGACGCTGGTGCCCATCCGAAGGGCAGATATGGCAGGCAGTCCCATGCCTCGGAGTTCCATCACCTTCTCCGGATCACCGGCCATGCGCCGCAACGTCTGGCGCCAGATGGCGCGCAGGTCGAAAGACGTCGAGGCGACACGCTCCGGCGTCTGCTGCTCATGGGGCGCGGGCGGCGCGGCTGCGGAGGGTTCGAACTTAAGGACGGCTTCCTTCGTGCCGACCAGGAGCCGGTCGCCCGCCAGGCGCAGACACACCTCCTTCGTTCCATCGTCCACGGAGACGATCGCGCAGCCGGCGACCTGCTCGCTCGTAACGGTGAGCGCGGGATTGGACGCCCTGAGCCGGGAAATGAAATGCCCGTGCAGCGCGTTGTTGACCAGCTCTGTGTCCTCGCCCAGATACAGGGCCACCGCCCAGGGCACAGGGCGACCCGGCGCGCCATCGCCTTCGAACACCACTAACGCCGCGTGCCGTCCCAACAGGCGTTCGAGGGTGGCGTCCGGAAAGCCCGTCAGATCGGACACTATCCAACGCAACTGGCTGAGCCACAAGCTCAGTTCGGGGGAAGTTGTCAGCGAGTCCGCAATGCACGTCCCCACCCGTGTGCCGGCGATGGCCCGCAGGCTTGCGGCAGGGCTCTCAACGCTCAGCACTGCCAGCGGCCTTTGGGTCAGGATGGCGAGGATGGGGTTGGTGCCCGGGGATTGCGGCGCGTCATCCGCAGCTCGCCCGCCTTCTCCGACCGCCCCGGCCCAGATGAGGCCGAAGGCAACGAGCAGCGCCAGGGAATGCCGCGTTCCTCGAATGCGCGGGACGCCCATTTCGTCTCCTTTTTGCTTGTAGCTCAGGCGCCCCCGCCTGAGTTTCGGCCATTTCCATCCGCCGCAGCCGAGCCTCCGTCGCTCCTGTCGGAGCTATGGAGCCCAGGGGGCGGCTGCGCTACATTACGAGCCGTAACTGTTCAGCAAGCCGCACGTGTTTTCCCATCCTGCCTATCCTGTATATCCTGTTAACTTCGTTGTGAGTTTCGGCCATTCCCATCCGCCGCAGCCGGAGCCATTGGCCCTGCCTTCTTCATCCGATCGGCTGCGGCACCAAGGCCCAGATTGAACAGTGCGAACATCGCCGGCACGTCGCCATAGCCCTCGACGCGCAGTTGCGTTTCGTCGGAGACGGCCGCGACGCCGTAGCTGCCAAGATGCGGCACCACCCCCTCGATGAGGGGCAGGAAGGCCTTCACCTGCTGCGGCGCGCGCTGCGGGAGCACGGCCATCAGCAGCTCCCTGAGCGGGCGAGTGTCCACGTAGAGCCGAGCGTTCGCTTCGTCGGGCAGATGGTCGAGCACGGCCTGGTACTGCGGACAGGCGGCCAGGACCTCACCCGCAGCGACCGCACTGACGGCATCCCGCACGGAATCCTCACGCGCAGAAAAGATCAGGAAGCCCTCTACGAACGCCAGCGAGAGCCGTTTCTGCTCCACGTCGTTCACCAGGTTGTAGACGTCGGCGCCCTGGAACCGGTCGGTTATGAGCCGCCAGCCCGCCTGCACGGCCGGCGGAGCGGCCGCAAAGCGCTGAATGATGTCGCGCAGCTTGTCGGCATCTTTCGCCACGAAACCGATCGTGTAGCCGAAGTCCTCGGTGGTGGCCTCTCCCGCCAGGACGGCATCGGCGTCGGGAGGAATAAGGGCCAGGAACACTTCGTTGCCAATGGCGGGCATGAGTCCCAGCTCCACGTTCACGCCGAACGTGATGTTAACGGCGTCCAGGCGTTGCCTGAACTGTTGAAGGCCGGCCTCGCCCTGCTTCTGGCGGATTGAATCCTCGATGAGGGCGTAGAGCCTATCACCGGACTCGATCTGGAGGGAGACGGCGAGCGCAGATCCCGCCGGGATAACGGCGGCGCTCCGGGCCTGGCCGGCCTTGATTGCCATCCGGGCCCGCACGTGGGCGGGAGCGTTGGGATCTATGTCGGCGACCAGAGTGTCCTTGAAACCTCCGGCCTCGACCGCAGTCGCAACCCGCAATTGCGTCATCGCCAGGAGGCCGATTCCGTGCACCCTTGCAGCGGCCGCTGGGTGCCCCGCCACCCGCGCCATCACCCAGTGCCAGACGGGTTCGAGATTGACGGAGACCGAAGCGATCTGTGCGGTCCCTCGTTCCTCCGTGACCCGGGTCGGCGTCCGGCCGGCCGGATCGAATTTCATCAGGACGTTCTCGGGGCCTGCGATGAGCAAATCCTCGGCGAAACGCAGATGGCCCCTCTTGGGACCGTCCTCAAGCTGGACGACGTGGCCGCCCTTCGCATCCCTGACCTGCACCTGGAGCCGCGGATTCGTCGCCTTCAGGCGCGGGATGATTCGCTCTTTCAGCAGATCCTTGACCAGATCGGTGTCCTCTCCCAGATGCATGACCAGAGCGACGAGTTCCTCGGCCGGCTCCTGTGGGGCGAACACCACCACGGCCATCTCGCGGCCCAACAGGCGATGGAGGGTCTCTTCCGGCAGATCCGCCAGAACGGCTGCGCCGAAACGCAGTCCGCCTTGCCAGACGTCCAGGGCGCTGGACAGCAGCGGCGACTCCCCGATCTGTTGTCCGACCCTGGTCTGGGCGATGGCCTCGACCGCGCCCGTAATGCCGTTCAGGTGAAACACGACCAGGGGCTTCTCGGTCAGGGCGGAAAGGATCGGTCCCTTCGAAGCGGCCTCTTCGGCCCGGACCGGCCGGGCAAAGACCAGGCCCAGAACAAGGACTGCCATCCAAACGATACCGGCGTTTCGCATGTTCGAGCGATTCATCTGCGCCTCCTCTTTATGAAGGTTGCCGCCCGGTCGGATACCCGTGTGCGAACGGTGATCCCGAGCTTCACCATGTTAGACGGGCGAACGAGGCACTACATTAACGGGAACGCCCGTGGCGGCCTCAGGTCGTCTGGTTCGCCGCGGCCCGCGCGCTCCGGTAGACCTCCCGCAGGGACAGGTTGTTGGCCTCGGCGAGTGCCTTGCAGTCCTCGTATTCCGGCTCGCAGCGGACGATCCGGTCTCCCAGGTACGCGATCTTCAGCCTCACTTCTCCCCACGGCGTGCGGACCGGGCGGCTCTGGCGTCGGAGCTTGGCGCGCTGCCAGAGAGAGCGACGTACCCCGAGCGTCGAGGTGTGTTTCCACACGATTCCTTCCATCTCGGCGAGCAAGTCGGGCGGGCACAACACGGTCAACAGGATCCCGGGCCGGTTCTTCTTCATCTGGATGGGCACGGTGAAGACGTCAAGCGCACCGGCCGCCATAAGTTTGCCCGTGCAGTAGCTGACCTCCTCGCCCGTCATGTCGTCCAGGTTCGTTTCGAGCACCCAGACGTAGTCGGAATCCGTCTCGCCCCGGCCCGCCGGCGTGCCGACCACGAGCCGCAAAGCGTTGGGCAGGGCCTCGATGTCGCGCGCGCCCGCGCCGTATCCGACGGCCTCGACCGACATCTGTGGCCAGTGAGCGGAGGGTTCGCCCAGCGTCTTCAGTATGGCGGCGCCGGTGGGCGTGGTCAGCTCGAAGTCAACCGGGCCGCCGACCGAGGGGATGCCCCGGAGCAGTTCCACAGTGGCGGGCGCCGGCACGGGCAGAACGCCGTGCGCCGCGCGCACCGTCCCGCCGCCCAGGGCGACCGTGGAGAACTTGACGGTGTCCAGCCCCAGCTCGTGAATGCCGACGACCGTGCCCACGATGTCGCAGATGGCGTCCACCGCACCGACCTCATGGAAGTGGACGCTTTCGACGTCCGTGCGATGGACCCGCGCCTCGGCCTCCGCCAGGTTGCGGAAAACCGCCGCGCTCCGCTCCGCCACCTCGGCAGGCAGGTGCCCCTCCTCAATGATGGCCAGGACGTCTTGCAGACCTCGATGCGGATGGTGTTCCGACTCGTCCAGCTTCACTTCCACCCGGGTAGCCGCTATGCCCGCCCTGAGCACCGGGCTGGCCTCCAGGCAATAACCGGAGACGGGCAGTCCTCGCAGTGCCTCCTCGATCGCCGCCAACGGCACCCCGGCGTCCACGAGCGCCCCCAGGCACATGTCGCCGCTGATGCCGCTGAAACAGTCCAGATATCCTATCTTCATTCGACGCCCTCGTGAGCAGCCGCCGATTAGAGCACATTCCCCTGGAGGGCGCAACGGCAACGGGCAGGGCGTGTCGGCACGCTGACAAGCGGCATCCGCCTTCGGAGGGGGCAGCCACCGGCGAAAAACAGGGACTGGCACGTCGTTAGTGCCTGTCCCGTTTTTCGCTCCGATGCCGGAAAATGGGATACAGGCACCCTCCGCGAAGCTCCGGGATGCCAGTCCCCATTTTGCTCCCGCCGTGCCCCTGCCCGCAACACGCAGGGCGTGATGTGCTTGAAAAAGCGGCGGGAGGGCGCCACAATGTTTTCCTGTGCCTCAGCGTTGGGCGCTGCAAGGTAATGTAGCGCAGCCGCCCTCGGCTGCGGCGGATGGGAATGGCCGGAACTCAGGCGAGGGCGCCTGAGCTACACGGGCTACGTCGAATGCGAATGTAGCGCAGCCGCCCCCGGCTGCGGCGAATGGCCGCGACTCAGGCGAGGGCGCCTGAGCTACAGGCGAGCCTACTGCGCCGAGGCTTCGAAGGCCAAGGGGCGCCTGAGCTACAAGGCGCCTGTGCCACACAGACACGGGAGTCTGGGGCGCTCGCGTATTGATTACTTCGGAAGCTGTCTGTTTTTCAACAGGCTGCTGTCGGATACCTTGCGTTCAAGGAGCAGAACAATGGCGAAGATTGATTTCGGGGGCACGGTTGAGGACGTCGTCACACGGGACGAGTTCCCCATGGAGAAGGCGCACGAGGTCCTCAAGGACGAGGTTATCACCGTCATCGGCTATGGCGTGCAGGGCCCGGCCCAGTCGCTGAACATGCGCGACAACGGCTTCAAGGTCATCGTCGGGCAGGCGCCGCAGTTCAAGAAAGACTGGGACAAGGCGCTCGCGGACGGCTGGGAGCCGGACGAGACGTTGTTCCCGATCGAGGAAGCCGCCGAGCGGGGAACCATCATCCAATACCTGGTCAGCGACGCGGCGCAGATGATCGTCTGGCCGAGCCTGAAGCCCCACCTCAAGTCGGGCGACGCCCTGTATTTCTCACACGGGTTCTCCATCGTCTACGGCGACCAGACCGGCGTGGCGCCGCCGGAGGACGTGGACGTGATCATGGTGGCTCCCAAGGGCGCCGGCCGGTCCGTGCGCGAGAACTTCCTGGCCGGCAGCGGCATCAACAGCAGTTACGCCGTCTTCCAGGACGCCACGGGGCGCGCCGAGGAGCGGTGCCTGGCGATCGGCATCGCCGTCGGCTCGGGCTACCTCTTCCCCACCACGTTCGAGAAG
Organism: Planctomycetota bacterium; assembly: GCA_030628375.1. Classification (GTDB taxonomy): domain Bacteria; phylum Planctomycetota; class Brocadiia; order SM23-32; family SM23-32; genus DAOVRD01. Next base: position 6,331 of record DAOVRD010000065.1, on the reverse strand, counting down.
GAGGTCCGGAGCGACCTGACGGGCGAGCGCGGCGTGCTGATGGGCGCGCTGGCCGGCATCATGGAGGCCCAGTACAACCTGCTGCGCAAGCACGGCCACAGCCCCAGCGAGGCCTTCAACGAAACGGTGGAAGAGGCCACGCAGAGCCTGATCCCGCTGATCGCCCAGAACGGCATGGACTGGATGTACGCCAATTGCAGCACCACGGCGCAGCGCGGGGCGCTGGACTGGCGCCACAAGTTCCGCGAGGCCGTCGAGCCGGTTTTCGAAGAGCTCTACACGCGGGTCAAGGACGGCGCAGAGACCAAGATCGTGCTGGAAGCCAACGCCGCTCCCGACTACGCCGAGAAGCTGGAAGCCGAACTGGCGGAGATGAGGGACTCCGAGATGTGGCGGGCCGGCGCCGCGGTCCGCAGCCTCAGACCGGGCAGTTCGGGGAAAGAATAGGGCCCTCTTCTGGGTAGCCCCCGGCGTCTCGCCGGGGGAGCCATGAGTCCCCCAGCGCCGGGCGGGGCGCCCGGCCTACCCGGGGAAAAGGGCCTTATCTGTGCGGTCGAACCGCAGTTCGTCTCCCACGGCCAGTCTTGCCTCCTCCGCGCGTCCGGCGGGCATCTCCAGGACCGAGCGCGCGGACGTGCAAAGCGAGACCCTCCACGGCTTGATGCCGGGCACGATCTTGACGACCCGGTTCTCGCCGTCCAGATAGACCAGGTCTATGGGGAACCCCATGAAGAACATGTGGATGCTGCGGCAGTCGGGCAAGAGCAGCCCCTGCCCGGCCGGAAGCTCCTTCCGCAGCATCAGGCCCCGGAACCTGTCCCACAGGGCAAGGGCAGTCTCCACGTGATCGAGAAGCACCTCGTCCCTGCCTACGATGACGGTCCGACTGACCCTCATTCTCTCCCCCGCTGCGCTTGGTCGTTTTCTCAGTATCCCTCTTTCGGGCGAGCTCTTCCAGTGGCACGGCCGCGCCGTTGGTTGACGTTGCGGGCGGATTATAATAGGGTGCCGCCGGAGCGGCAAGGGGCGCCGGGGCGTTGCGTAGTGGACTGTCAAGGACATCGTGTTCTGTTTTCGCATTCACGGTGGCGGCTGGCGTAATCCCGAGTTGCATGGGCACGGCGCGCCGTCCCCCTACGGAAGCGGGCTGGGCCCCCCGCGTGCCCCTTGTGGGGTAGCCCCGGCGTCTCCGAGTGACCCCTGCCTGGTTGATCCACTCGGCGTTGCCGAACGCTTTCCACAGAAGAGAGGCTGCACGATGGCCGGACATTCGCATTGGGCGGGCATCAAGCACAAGAAGGCGAAGGAAGACAAGAAACGGGGGCGGGTGTTCAGCCACGTGGCGAAGCAGATCATGTCGGCGGCGAGGAGGGGCGGCAAGGACGCCGACAGCAACCTGGAGCTGAAATATGCCATCGAGGCTGCGAAGGCGGCCAACATGCCGAAGGACACGATTGAACGCGCCATCCTCAAGGGGGCGGGCGAACTTGAGGGCGCCAGGCTCGAGGCGGCGCGCTACGAAGGCTACGGGCCCGGCGGAGCGGCCGTCATGGTGGAGGCGCTCACCGATAACCGCAACCGGACGACGGCCGTCGTGCGCAAGGTCTTCAACGATCACGGAGGCGAGTTGGGCTCCAGCGGCTGCGTCGCCTGGACCTTCGAGACCAAGGGCCTCATACTGCTCCAGCTCGACGACAGGGGCGAGGATGAGCTGTTCGAACTGGCGGTCGAGGCCGGCGCGGAGGATTTCCAGCAGGCCGGCGAACTCTACGAGCTGAGCTGCGGCCCCAAGGACCTGCACGCCCTCAAGAACGCGCTCCAGGCGGCCGGCGTCAACTGGGAATCGGCCGAGGTCACCATGGTGCCCAGATCGTACGTAGACCTGAACGTTGGGGATGGCCGCAAAGTGTTGAAGATGATGGAGGAGCTCGAGGAAGACGAGGACGTCACGAACGTCTACTCCAACTTCAACCTGCCGGCCGAGCTGATGGAAGAGTTGGAACGCGCCTGAACCGGCCGGGACGAGCCCCACGTAAAACGCGTCCAACGGGAACGATCCCGCCGGACGCGTTGCGTTTGCATCGCAAGTGAGCAGTCGGGCTCAGCGCTTGCTGAACTGCGGAGAACGCCGGGCGCCGCGCTTGCCGTACTTCTTACGTTCCACCTTCCGGCTGTCCACGGTCAGCAGGCCGTTCTCCCTGAGCACGCCGCGCAGGGAGGAATCGCCCTTGAGCAGAGCGCGCGAGAGCCCAAGCCGCACGGCGCCCGCCTGGCCCGTGATGCCGCCTCCCCTGACCCGGACGAACACGTCGTATCGGCCCTGGTTGTGGGTTACGCGGAAGGGTTGCCGAACCGTGAGCTGGTGATCCTCCCGCACGAAGTAGTCCTCCATGTCGCGCTTGTTGACCTGGATGGCTCCCGTGCCGGGTCTGATGCGGACACTGGCCACCGAACTCTTCCTGCGGCCCGTTCCCCATATGTAATCGTTGCCCATGGCCTGATTTCCCTTTCGATTTCAGTGCGCCATTGCCTCGATAACCCGTCGAGGCGGCGGCGTGTCAGACCTCCAGTTCCTGCGGTTTATGATAGGTATGCGGATGGCGCGGCCCGGCGTAGACCTTCAGTTTCTTCAGCATCTTCTTGCCCAGCTTGCTCTTCGGAAGCATACGCCGAACGGATTCCCGGATGACGAACTCGGGGCGTTTGCGCAGCATCTCCTCCACGCTTCTCTCCTTGAGGCCGCCGGGGTAACCGGAGTAATGCTTATACGTCTTGTCCTTGAGCTTCGAACCGGTCAGGTGGATATCCCGCGCGTTGGTCACGATGACGAAGGCGCCGGTATCCACGTGCGGCGTGTAGTCCACGCGATCCTTCCCCATCAGCGCAACCGCTACACGCGTGGCGAGGCGGCCCAGCACCTTGCCGCTGGCGTCCACGTGATACCAGCAACGGTTGTTCCCGTAGTCCTCTTTCCTGGCGAAGTGCGTCTTCATGAGCACCATCCGGACCAAGCACAGCGACAACGTCCGCGCCCCTCTTGACAAACAACCCAGTGTAAATAAGAGCCGGGGCTGTGTCAAAGACATTCGACAGCGGACGCGGGGCGTGCCCGTCACTTCATGACGAGGAAAACGATGGCGGGGCGCAGGTTTCCACGGGCTTTCCCGTCGGTACGCGGTCCGGTGCGGCTTGCCGAACCGGCCGATTGACAACGCGACGGGCAGCCTATATCCTTAGCTCGGCGGCGCGACGGCCCACTCCCTTGTGATCGTCTCAGCAAATGGGTAAATCCTCTCAGACACCGATGATGCAACAGTACCTGGCCTTCAAGAAGAAGCACCAGGACGCCATTCTGCTTTTCCGCATGGGGGATTTCTACGAGGTGTTCTTCGAGGACGCGCGGGTCTGCGCGCGGGACCTCGGGCTGGCGCTCACGAGCCGGGACAAGGGGCAGAACGCCGTGCCCATGGCCGGGTTCCCCCACCACGCGGGCGACACCTACATCAAGCGCCTCATACGGGCCGGGCACCGCGTGGCAATCTGCGAGCAAGTGCAGGACCCGGCCGAGGCCACCGGTCTGGTTGAAAGGGACGTGACGCGCGTCATCACGGCCGGCACGCTGACGGAAGACCAGATACTGGACAGCGGGTCGAACAACTTCCTCGCCGCCGTCGCGTCGGGCGACTCGCTGGTCGGGCTCGCCTGGGCGGACCTCTCGACCGGCAAGTTCGAGGTCGAGGAAATGCCGGCCGAGGCGCTGGCCGGCAGTCTGCAACGCATCTCGCCCGCCGAGTGCCTCCTGCCGCAGGGCGACTATGCTGCTCTCGATGGCCCGGTCCCGCCCTCGTCGCGGTCCGAGGAGGTCCTGGCTTACCTGTCGGAGGGGTGCCTGGTGACCCGTCGTCCGCCCTGGGAGTTCAACCCGGACGAAGGGCGCCGGCGACTGAACCGGCACTTCGGCACGCAGGCGCTGGACGGCTTCGGCTGCGAGGACATGCGGTCGGCCCTGGGCGCCGCGGGCGCCCTCCTGTCCTACCTCGAGGAGACCCAGAAGACGGCCCTGGGCCACATCCGCAAGATCGAGCCCTTCGCCAGCGACCGCTATCTCATCCTGGACAGCACCACGCAGCGCAGCCTCGAACTTACCGAGACCATGCGCGGGGCCGCTTACGAGGGAAGTCTGCTCCACGTGCTCGACAGGACGACAACGCCGATGGGCGCGCGGCTGCTGAAGCGCTGGATCCTGACCCCGCTGCGCCAGGCCGAAGATATCCGGCGCCGCCTGGACGCCGTGCAGGAACTCCACGGCAGCCGGCAGCTCCGCCAGAAGCTGGCCGGCGAGCTGAGAAGCATATACGACATCGAACGCCTGACCACGAAGATCTACTGCGGCCGTGCCAACGCCCGGGACTTGGTGGCGCTGAGGCAGTCCCTGTCCCGTCTGCCGCAACTGAAAGAGCACCTGGCGCCCGGCCAGTCCGATATGCTCACGGAACTGGCGCAGGCGATAGACCCCATGCCCGAAGTGGAGGGCCTGATCGCCGCTGCTATCAGGGCCGACCCGCCGGTCCTCATCACCGAGGGCGGCGTCATCCGGGACGGATTCAGCCCCGAACTCGACGACCTGCGGCGCACCACCCGCGAAGGGAAGACCTGGATCGCCCGGTTCCAATCCGAAGAGGCGGCCCGCACCAGCATCTCCAGCCTGAAGGTCGGCTTCAACAAGGTGTTCGGCTACTACATCGAAGTGACCAACACGCACAGGGACAAGGTGCCCGATCACTACATCCGGAAGCAGACCCTCAAGAACGCCGAGCGCTACATCACTCCGGAGTTGAAGGAGCAGGAGTCCACCGTGCTCAGCGCGGGCGAGCGGGCCAAGGAGTTGGAATACGACCTGTTCCAGCAAGTGCGGCAGCAGGTGAGTTCCTACACCGAGCGGCTGCAGACGACGGCGGAAGCGCTGGCGGCCCTGGACGTGCTGCTCTCGCTGGGCACGGTGGCGGCGGAGGCCCGTTACGTCCGCCCGCGCATATCGGCCGACCGAGCGCTGCACATCACCGACGGGCGGCACCCGGTGCTGGAGAAGATCCTGGACGAGCAGTTCGTGCCCAATGACATCGAGATGGACGGCCAGGAGGTCGGCCTCTTCGTCATCACGGGGCCGAACATGTCGGGCAAGAGCGTCTACATCCGGCAGGTGGCGCTGATCGTCCTGATGGCCCAGATGGGTTCCTTCGTCCCCGCCGGGGAGGCGGAGATCGGCCTGGTTGATCGCATCTTCACCCGTGTCGGGGCAAGCGACGAGCAGCGACGGGGCCACAGCACCTTCATGGTCGAGATGGTCGAGGTCGCCAACATCCTCAACAACGCTACCCAGCGCAGCCTTATCATCCTGGACGAGGTGGGGCGCGGCACCAGCACCTTCGACGGCGTCAGCATCGCGTGGGCCACCGGCGAGTACATCCACGACAGGATCGGCGCCCGCACGCTGTTCGCTACCCACTACCACGAGCTGGCCCAACTGGCTCACGTGTGCAAGCGCGTGCGGAACCTCAATGTCGCCGTGCGCGAGTGGCAGAACGAAGTGGTGTTCCTGCACCGCGTGGTGCCGGGGGCGACCGACCGCAGCTACGGCATCCACGTGGCGAAGCTGGCAGGCGTGCCGGAAGATGTCCTGGACCGGTCCGGCCAGATCCTCGCACACCTGGAAGAGAACGCCATCGGCCCGAACGACGAGCCGCGCTTCGCTCCCAAGCAGCCCCCCTCAGCAGCGGCGGGGCCCCGGCGACCCGGGCCTCACACCGTGCAGATGCCCCTTTTCAAGGCCCTTGATGCGGAAGTCAAGGAAGAGCTGCTGTCCCTGGACACGGCTCGCATGACGCCCCTGGACGCGCTGGCCAAGCTGAACGAAATCGTCCAACGCCTGAAACGCGAGAACGACGACGGCTACAGGCGTTGACAGGGATGGACAGGATGAACAGGATAAAGGCACTAACGGCAAGGCCATAATTATTCAGGAAGCCGCACGTGTTTTCCCATCCTGCCTATCCTGTATATCCTGTTAACTTCCTTGTGAGTTCCGGCTATTCCCATCCCCGATCCGCTTTCGTAAGGGCATCCCGCAACTGCGGGACCGTGCCCCTACTTGACAAAGCCGCAGGTGTTTTCCCATCCTGCCTATCCTGTATATCCTGTTAACTTCGTTGTGAGTTCCGGCTATTCCCATCCCCGATCCGCTTTCGTAAGGGCATCCCGCAACTGCGGGACCGTGCCCCTACTTGACAAAGCCGCAGGTGTTTTCCCATCCTGCCTATCCTGTACATCCTGT
>DAOVRD010000052.1 GCA_030628375.1 Planctomycetota bacterium | reverse complement strand
GGCGCCCCCGCCTCAGTTGCGGCCATTCGCCGCAGCCGAGGGCGGCTGCGCTACATTACGAGCCGAGCCTCCGTCGCTCCTACCGGAGCTATGGAGCCCAGGGGGCGGCTGCGCTACATTGCCTGAGCCACATTCTTCAACGGGCTGTTAGAGCGTTCATGTCAGGCCGCTCAGAACGCCGGCGTCCTCAGTCCTGAACGGCGGAGCGCTATGTGACAATGGTGCCACGGTTTCGCAGAACTTGACAGAATGGTCAAGATGCGATAAAATACACTAAAAAGGTGGGGTTTGTCCTATTATGGTGGCATAAGGACTCCAGAAATGAAACTCTCAACGCGTTTGCGGTACGGCTCTCGGGCGATGGTGGCTCTGGCACTGCATCACAACGACGGGCCCCTGTCCCTGGAGGCAGTGGCCAGGGGACAGCACATCCCGGAGAGGTACCTCGCCAAGATCCTCCAGGACCTCCGGCGCAGTGGACTGATCCGCAGCGTCCGGGGAGCGCACGGCGGTTATGTGCTCAGCAGGCCGCCTGCGCAGGTGAACTTGCTGGAGGTCTGGGAGGCGCTGGAGGGGCCCTTCTCCCTGGTGGACTGCCTCGACAGCCCGGCGATCTGCGAGGTGCTGTCCGAGTGCGTCATGCGGGACGTGTGGGGCAGGATGCGGGGCGCCGTGGAGGAAGTGCTCAGTGCCGAGACGCTTGGCGGCCTGGTCCGGCGCCAGAAGGCCCGGCCTCTGAGGGGAGGATGACGGCGATGCGCTCGGACTGCAAATGCACGAGCACGTGAAGGGGACCACAGGAATGAAACAGATATACCTGGACAATGGCGCAACCACCCCTGTCAGGTGCGAGGTCCTGGAGGAGATGACGCCTTACTTCGCGGAGGACTTCGGCAACGCGTCGAGCGTGCACGGACGCGGCCAGCGCGCACATCGCGCCATGGAGGACGCCCGTGAGAAGATGGCCTCTCTGCTCGGCGCCTCACCGAACGAGATAATCTTCACGAGCGGCGGAACCGAAAGTGACAACCTGGCCATCAAGGGCGTTGCTGCCGCCCGTGGGAGGGCCGGGCGCATCATCACCTCGTCCGTCGAACACCGTGCGGTTCTGGCCACCTGCGCTGCCCTGGAGAAGCAGGGCTATGAAGTCATCCGCCTGCCGGTGGACCGTTTTGGCCTGGTAGCCCCTGCGGATCTTCATGAAGCCTTGTCCGCCCATCGAGGCGAGACGGTCCTGGTCACCATCATGATGGCCAACAACGAGGTAGGCACCATCGAACCGATAAAGGAGCTGGCGGCGGTGGCAGCCGAGGCGTCCGTGCCGTTCCACACCGACGCAGTCCAGGCGATCGGCAAAGTGCCGGTGAATGTGGACGAACTGGGCGTGGACCTTCTCTCAGTATCCGCTCACAAGTTCTACGGTCCGAAGGGAGTCGGCGCCCTTTACGTGCGGGCCGGAACGCGCATCGCACCCCTCCAGCACGGCGGGCACCACGAGAACGGGCGGCGGGCCGGCACCGAGAACGTCCCCGGCATCGTCGGCATCGCCTGTGCTATGGAACTGGCTTGTGCCGAGGTGGGCGAAGAGGCAGAACGGCTGCGCCAACTGCGCGACAGATTGCAGCAGGGCCTGCTGGAAGAAATAGAGGACAGCCGTGTCAACGGCCATCCCGTCCAGCGGCTGCCGCATATCTTGAACATAACCATCCCGAACGCGGAAGGCGAGGCCATGCTGCTGAGGCTGGATGCCGTGGGCGTTGCTGCTTCCTCCGGCTCGGCCTGCACAAGCGGGACGCTCGAACCGTCCCACGTCCTTGCCGCGATGGGCATACCCCCGGAAACTGCACACGGCAGTCTGCGCTTCTCATTGGGCCGCATGAGTACAACCGACGACATGGACTATGTCATGGAGAAGCTGCCGCCGATTGTCGAGAATCTCCGAGCCATGTCGCCGTTTTCGAAGGAGCTGCGGAGCTGAACGCGAGAAGGTGCGCGTCATAGCCAGGGTGGTTCGAGAAGCCAATGGGCGCTTCACACAAGAAAGTCGTGATGGCGATGTCGGGAGGAGTGGACTCGTCCACTGCGGCGGCACTCCTGAAACGCCAGGGGCACGAGGTCGTGGGCGCCACGCTGATGCTGCCCTTCTACAGGGAGGGAACGTCAACGGGCTCCGCTGAGAGCCGCAGCGATGGAATCGAATCCGCCCGGCGGGTCGCCGCGGGACTCGGCATTCCTTTGCACGTGCTGGACGTCAGGCGCGAGTTCCGCGAGACCGTTGTGGCGGACTTTTGCCGGGCCTACGGCGAAGGCAAGACCCCTAACCCCTGCGTGCGCTGCAACGTGTGGATCAAGTTCGGCAGGCTGCTCCAGGAGGCGAAGGCCCTCGGTGCTCGCTTCGTTGCCACGGGCCATTACGCCAGGAAGAGCCTCGACGCAGACACCGGCCGCAGCGTCCTGTTGGCCGGAAGGGGCGCCGACGACCAGTCCTACTTCCTCTTTGGGCTCTCGCAGGACCAGTTGCAGCAGGCGCTTTTCCCGCTGGGCGATTACACTAAAGACCAGGTGCGTCGGATGGCGACCGAGCTTGGACTTTCCGTCAGCGACCGGCCGGACAGCCAGGACCTGTGCTTCGTGCCGCAGGGCAAGTACCGGGAGTTCCTCATGGCCCAACGTCCGGATGCTTTTCGGCCCGGTCCGATCGTGCACGTGTCCGGCAAGATCCTCGGCGAGCACAAGGGCATAGGCGCCTACACTATCGGGCAGCGCCGCGGCCTGGGCATCGCATACGCCGAGCCCCTCTATGTGGCGGGGTTCGAGCCGGAGCGCAACGCCGTCCTGGTCGGCGAGAGGCAGCACATCCTTCGGAAAGAGATCACGGTGGCGGAGGTCAACTGGGTGGCCGTGCCCCCGCCGAGCCGCCCGCTGAGGGCCTCGGTCAAGGTGCGATCCACAGACGCCGGTGCGGAGGCGGAAGTCGTCCCGCTGGCCGACGACCGCGTGCGGATCGAGTTCGCCCAGCCGCAGGAAGCCCCCTGCCCCGGCCAGGCGGCCGTCTTCTATCGCGGCCCCGTGGTGCTGGGTGGCGGCATCATCCAGAACACACTGGAGCCCCGGGAGAAATAGATGTCAGACACGGAACTTCAAGGCAAACTCGACCGTCTGCGTGAACAACTCCGGGAAATCGGCTCTGTGCTGGTGGCCTTTTCCGGGGGCGTGGACAGCACTTTTCTGACGGCCGTCGCCCGCGACGTGCTGGGCAAGGAACGGATGGCCGCAGTCACGGCCCGTTCGCCGATCTTTCCGCTGCGCGAATTCGAAAGGTCCATCGAGCTGGCGCGGGCACTCGATGTCGAACACATCGTCATCGCGACGGAGCCGCATCACGACCCCCGGTTCGCGGCGAACCCGCCGGATCGGTGCTATTACTGCAAGCTGATGGTCCTGAAGGAGATGCAGAAGATTGCGGCTGAACGCGGGCTGCGCTTCGTGGCTGACGGCACCAACGCTGACGACGCACGGGACTACCGTCCCGGCCTGCGCGCCGCCCAAGAGCTGGGCATCAGGCAGCCCCTCCGGGAGGCAGGATTGATTAAGAGCGATATCCGCGCCCTGTCCGCGCAGCTCGAGTTGCGCACACACGACGAACCGAGCGCCGCTTGCCTGGCCACCAGGATCCCCTACGGCGAGCAGATAACGGCCGACAAGCTCAACAGGATCCAGCAGGCCGAAGAGATGCTGCGCAGCATAGGCTTTCGCGAGTTCCGCGTGCGAAGCCACGAATCCCTCGCTCGCATCGAGCTGGGTCCCCGCGAGGACACCGGCAACCTGATGGAGACATCCAGAAGGCGGGATTTGGTGGCAAAGCTGAAGGCGCTCGGTTATAAGTACGTGACGCTGGACCTGGAAGGTTACCGCACCGGCAGCATGAATGAAGTGCTGGTCCGGGACGGCGCGGGTGCCGATCCGGACAGATCAGCAGGAGAGTAAACGTGTACACCGATAAGGTGCTGGAGCATTTCAGCGACCCGCACAACGTGGGCGAGGTAGAGAACCCCGACGGGGTGGGTCAGGTGGGGAATCCCATCTGCGGCGACGTGATGAAGATCACCATCAAGGTGAAAGACGGCCGCATCGCAGACGTGAAGTTCAGAACCCTGGGCTGCGCCGCCGCCATAGCTACCAGCAGCATCACAACCGACATGGCCATGGGCAAGACGCTCGAAGAGGCCCAGGCCATAACGCGACAGCAGGTCGCCGACGCCCTCGGCGGCCTGCCGACAAACAAGCTGCATTGCTCCAACCTGGCCGCCCAGGGGCTGCACGTCGCCATCAAGGACTATCTGGCCAAGACGGGGGCGGCAGTCAAGGGAGCAGGCTCGCCGGCCGCAGAGGGTGCCGAATGACTACCTGAGCCCCTGGGGGACGTACTCGCCCAGGCCTGCCTCGGACGCGGCCTTTTCCGCCAGCCGAGCGAACGGCGGCAGCGGCTCGCCGATCAAGGGCATCGCCCACCGCACGAAACCGTCCGTCACGTCCGTCTTGCCAGGGGCGATCCATTCGGCGGGGAAGCGCCGTTCAGCGTTTGCGACCACTTCGAGCGGGACCTCGCCGTACTCCACCTGATACGGCTCCCCTGGCCTTCGCAAGATGGTGGCCATCACGCCGCTCTTGCCGTCCAGGGCCAGCGCCGCGGCATGTTCCCCCACGCGGTACGCCTCTTCCAGGTCAACCGAAGAGGCCCGGCTGATGTCGCGTCTCTGTATGGTGCCGGGCACGTCCACGCGCGCAATGCCACTGGCCGCCAGCCTGCTGTGCGCCCTGCCCTTTGAGTCACGCCGGTCCGTCCCGTTCAGGTGGTTCATGAGCAGGTGTGCGGCCGTGGTCTGCGATGCACTGAACTGCGCGTGGCCGAAACTGTCGCGCAGGATACCGACGTCGCCCAGGTTCGCACCCTCCGTTATGACGACCATGCACCTCCCATGTTCCCCCAGGACACGGTTTACGTTCTCCGTGATGAAGTCCAGATTTGCCTGCGGGTCGTCCTTGCTCTGGGCCTCCGGCATGATGACAAGGAGGGGCATCTCGCGGTTCGGATCGGCCAGACGCGCCGACGCCGTGATGAAGCCTATCTTGCGGCCCATCGCCTGCATAACGAGCACGCGGTCGCTGGTGTGGCTGGCTTTGTTCTCTTCGTTGGCCTCCAGGACGTTAAGGGCCCAGTATCTGGCAACGCTGCCATAGCCGGGATTGTGGTCGCAGAGGGCGAAAGTGCCGTCTTCCTGAAGCGGGCCGCCCACGTCATTGTCCACCGTCTTGGCGATGCCGACGGCCTGCAGCTCCAAGCCGGCATCGCGCGCCATCGCGCCCACGCGGTGGGCAGTGTCCATAGAATCGTTTCCGCCGATGTAGAAGAAGCATCCGACCTCGTGCGCCTTGAAGACTTCAATGATACGGGCGTAGTCCTCCTGATAGGTCTCACCGGTCTCCTTGCTGGCCAGTTTGTAGCGGCAACTTCCGATCGCGCCGGCCGACGGCGTCTCAGCCAGCAGTGCGACCTGTTCCGGGCTCTGCGCGCTCAGGTCTATCAGGTCGTTCTGCAGCACACCCAGGATGCCCATCCTTGCGCCATAGACTGTCCTTATCTTGGATGAACTTGCCAGCTTCTCCAGCACGCCGCGGACCGAGTTGTTGATGACGGTTGTCGGCCCGCCCGACTGGGCTACCACTGCATTCATCGGCATGTTCCTACTCCCCGGTATCAATCGTCAAGAACGAACAGCTTTCCCTGCGCGTGAAGCTGCGTGTAGGTTTCAACGCGCTTGTCTTGCAGCTTCCCGTACTCTTCCCGTGCGTCGTATCCGTCCTTCTGCCAGGGACCCTCGTCCAGCAAGATGTTCTGGAACACGGCGACCTTCTCGTCCTCCACGTCGCCGCGGTAGCGGCCGGCGAAGAAAGCTTCAAACGACTCTCGCGCGTCTTCCCACGCTTCCTCCTCCTTGCCGGCCGGGGTGGCATAGAAGAGCACATCGTTGGCGCGCGCGGCCTTGAGGTCGCCCCCGCCGTCTCCGATCATGATCACCTGGTCCGGTTCATAGCCGCCTGCCTCCATCAGAAGCCGGATGTGCTCGCCTTTCTTGCCCATTTCCTTGCCCGCGATGCTCTGGACGTACTGGACCAGACCCGTCCGATTCCACCACTCGGCCAGATCGCTGTAGGGGGTGGCCGAGACGACCAGCAGGTCGGCCTTTTGCGAAAGGTGTTCGAGTTCTTCCCTGACCCCATCAAAAGGCGGCATGCCGAGCGTGACGAATTGGAAGGTTCGGTCCACCGCCTCGCTCCAGGCCAGCAGGCGCGTGATGTTGTAGTCGAGGCCGTTCGCCTTGTGGTACTCGCTCAGCGACGGGATGCCGAACGCCTTCTCACCCCCGCTCCCCTCGATGAAAGTGACATAGCCCTCAAGCGACGAAAGCAGGTCCCTGACGTGCTCTTCCGGCAGCGCGTCCCGGGCTTGCGTATCCGCCAGCAGAGACTCCAACGTATGGCGCACCGCCAGGTACCGATCACACCCCCTGGTCGTCGCCCAGAGGTTGTGGTGTTCGGCGTGGATCCTGAAGAACATCTCGATGTCGCGCAGGCCGTTCATGTCCATGTAGTGGGGGTGGAACACGATGACCTGCTTGGCCCACATGTTGTCCAGCACGCAGCCGTCCGTGTCTATGCACACGGCGAAATCGTGCTCGCGTGTCCAGTCCCGCAACTGCTGTTGAGGGTCCTGCCCGACCTGTTCCGCAGTCAGCACTCCCTGGAAAGCCATGACGTGTCTCCAGTCCGGTCGTGGAGTTAACGAACGTGCCGGCGCGATCTCACCCGGCCGGGCTCAAATGGAATCCCTTGCCGTCCTTGTCCACACGCTCGAAGCCGTGCTCGCCGAAGCAATCCCTCTGGGCCTGTATCATGTTGGCCGGTAGCCTTGCCGTCCGGTAGGTGTCGAAGAACAGCAGAGAGGCGCCCATGGCGTCCCTGGGCAGGCCGAGCCCCGCCATAGTCCGCACCCACCAGCGCCAGTTGGTCTGGAACTGTTCGTCCTCCAGCGTCCGGCTGAACTGCGGCGCCAGCATGATGTTGTGCAGGTCGGGGTCCTCCTGGTGGGCCTCGCGGATGGGGTCGAGCAGTTGCGATCGGATGATGCAGCCGCCCTTCCAGATGCGGGCGATCTCGTCGAGCTGAAGCGTGAAGTCGTACGAACCGTTACTGTCCTCGGGGTCGGCCAGCGATGCTTCCCGCATGAGCCAGAATCCCTGGGCGTAGGCCGCCACCATCGTCCCGTAGAGCGCGTCGGCCGTCGCCTCGATGAGTCTCTCCCTGTCCTCGGCGGCGAACCTGCCCGCAAGCCTGCCTGCCAGCTTCTGGGCTGCGGCTTCCCTTTCCGGTTTGTAGGCGCTCATGATGCGTGCCTGCAGCGCGGCCGCGACGGTCGGCACCGGCACACCGAGATCGAAAGCTATCTGGGACGTCCACTTGCCTGTGCCCTTCTGGCCCGCCCGGTCCAGGATGACGTCGAGCATTGGCTTGCCGCTTTCGGAATCAACCATGCCCAGAATCAGGGTCGAGATCTCCATCAGGTAGCCGCCGTGCCGGCCGGCCGTCATCTCAGCGAAGATCGGCTGAATGTCGGCGGGCGCCAGGTCCAGCAAGTGGGCCAGGGCATAATAGGCCTCCGCGATGGCCTGCATGATGCCGTACTCGATGCCGTTGTGGACGTTCTTGACGAAGTGCCCGGCCTCGTTGTCGCCGATGTAGGTGCAGCATGATCCGTCCACCTGCGCGGCGGCGGACTCCAGCATCTGGCTGACCGGCGCATAGGCCTCCTTGCTGCCGCCGGGCATGATGCACGGGCCTTTGAGGGCCCCTTCGGAGCCGCCGCTCACGCCCGTGCCGATAAAGAGTATGTTCCGCCGGGCGAACTCGGCGCAGCGCTGCCTGGTGCTGCGCGGGTGCGAGTTAGCCGCGTCAATGATCACGGTGCCCTCGGGCACCAGGTCCACCAGGGGCGGCACGTCTTTCTGCTCTTGCTCGCCGTATCTGGCTATGGACCCTCTGAAGAACAGGTCGTCTATGCCTCCCCACGGTTCGATAACCGGGTCGTTGGCCTTGATCATCGCCAGCACTGCGCCACCGGGGCTTTTCAGGTGCTGACACGCCTCAACGAGCGTCTCGGCCGTGCCGACCTGCCGGGCGATGTCTTCCTCAGCCACCTGGGCGGCGAACTTCTCGGTCACTGCTACAGTCCGGTTGACGCCGATCACCCGATACCCGTTCCGCGCGAAGTTCCGGATGAAGTTCTCGCCCATCACTCCCAGGCCGTACAGAATCAGGTCATACTCGCCGTCAAGATTCGTCACTGCCATCTGGCATCTCCGGATCAAGCAAGGGGAAGGGAACGGAAACGCGACACAACAGGCCGCCATAATGGCCCGAAATCGCCATTCTGCCAGAAGCCCCTGGGGCTGTCAAGGATTCATCAGACTCCGCTGTGTCTTGCGCCTGCCCGCAGGATTGCGTATAAACACAGGGCCGCAGGGAGCCCTCAAGAGCGACGCCAGGCGCAAGGGGACGGAAGGGAATCCGGACGCCCAGCCCGATGTGGAAGCACATGCGGCCATCGTTGAGAAGCTGAGGAAAGCGCATGGAGTTAGACAAGGCTCAGAAGACAATGCTCTTCAAGTTCTGCGCCTACGGGTTCTTGAAGAACCTGCGCTTCTTCGAGCCGTTCCTTTACCTGTTCTTTCTCACAAAGGGCCTTACCTATACCCAGATAGGCGTGCTCATAGGCGTGCGTGCGATGACGGTCTATGTGCTTGAGATTCCCACCGGCATAATCGCCGACCTGACCGGCCGCCGCCGGGCGATGGTGTTGGCCTTTGCCTCTTACCTCCTTTCGTTCGCCGCGTTCTCGGCGACTTCAAGCTTCTGGTTATTCGTGCCGGCGATGTTCCTGTTCGGCGCTGGCGAAGCATTCCGCTCTGGCACGCACAAGGCCATGATCATGCAGCACCTGGACGTGGAAGGGCTGTCCGCGCTGAAGGTGCACTACTATGGAACCACCCGCTCCATATCGCGCCTTGGATCGGCGGCGTCGGTTCTCATGGCGGGCGTGATCGTCTACGCCACAGGCGGCTACCACCTGATCTTCGTGGCCGCCATCCCGCCGTACGTCCTGGGACTTCTGTTGATGTTCACCTATCCTCCGGAACTCGACGGTGAGGTGGGAAAAGCGGCGCCGCCGAAAGCCATGTTCCGGCACATGGCCGATAGCTTCAAGTCTATCCGACAGAACCGGGAACTGGACAAGGTCGTTGTGAACACCGCTGTTTTCGAGTCGTTCTTCAAGGTGGCAAAGGACTACCTGCAGCCGATCCTGAAGCAGGCGGCCCTGGCTATGCCGATCCTTGCGGCTATTGGTGTGAGGGAGGGCGGGAAGGCGGCCGTGCTGATCACGCCCGTTTACTTCGCCATCTACCTGAATGAGTTCTTCTCCTCGCGCTACAGCGGACGCTTTGCGGATCGGATCGGCCACCTCGGCAAGGCCTTGAACGGGCTCTTCTGGGCTTTTGCGGTCAGCTTCGTGCTGGTCGGAGTGTTCCTGAGGACAGCTTTGCTGCCGCTGGCCGTCGTTATGTTCTTTCTCTTCTACACCCTGAATAACCTGAGGAAACCCGTCGTTATCGGCTTCCTTTCGGACACAGTGGAACCGCAGCAGCGGGCCACGGTCCTGTCGGTCCAAGCACAGACCGTGGCCATCATGCAGGCTGCGATAGCCCCCATGCTGGGGCTCATCGCCGACCACCTGGGCATCCATTCCGTCTTCCTCATCGGCGGCTTCATACTCCTGGGGGCCGGTCTCGTCCTCAGGTTGCAGAGCCGCCGCGCAGTGCCGGAAGTCGCCGTTTGAACTAACAGCAGTCAGACCAGTTCGAATCTCGTAGGAGAGTGCAATGGGTAGACCGGAGACAAGACGCGTTGCAGCCATTGACGGGAGCGGACAGTTCGTGCTGGTGGAGGAAGGTATCCCCTCCCCCGCTAAGGGCGAGGTGTTGGTGCGGCATCGAAACACCCTGATCAGTCCCGGCACGGAACTCGGCGGCGTGCCCGCCAGGCGCGCCAATCCCCAGCCGGACGCCCGGCCGCGCAAGTTCGGCTACAGCAGCGCAGGCGTCGTCGAGGAGACCGGAGAGGGATGCGACGACATCGCGGTCGGCCTCGAAGTTGCCTGCATGGGGGGAGGTTACGCTCAGCACAGCGACTATGGCGTCATCCCCCGCAATCTTCTCGTACCGAAACCGGAGGGCCTGAGCTTCGAAGAAGCGACTTTTGCCCACCTGGCTGCCACGGCAATGCAGGCCATCCGGCGGAGCGACGTGCGCATCGGCGAGAACATGCTGGTCGTCGGCCTGGGCATCGTCGGGCAGATCGCGGTGCAACTGGCCCGGCTCGCAGGCGCGCACGTGGCCGCCACGGACTTCATCGAGATGCGGCGAGACCGGGCCGCACAGGGCGGGGCCGAACTGGTGCTCGAGCCCGGCGATGATGCGATCCCCACGGTCAAGGAATTCACCCGCGGGCACGGACTTGACTGTGCCATCATTGCGTACGGCGGCGACGGCACCCAGACAGTCCAGCAGATCGCTCAGATGATGAAGCTGGCGCCGGACGGACACAGGATGGGCCGGCTGGCCATCGTCGGCGGCGCGAATTTCCAGTCAAAGGGCTGGCCCGTCTCCGTGGGCAACATGGACATCCGCCCCTCGTCGCGGCCCGGGCCCGGCTACCACGACGAGGCCTGGGAGCACGGCCGCGATTACCCGCCCGTCTTCGTCCGGTGGAGCACGCGGAGCAACATGGAGGAATGCCTCCGCTTTGCCGCAGAGGGCGGGCTGAACCTGGAGATGCTGATAACGCACCGCCTCTCCCTCGACAATTTCGCGGAGGGCGCCGAGGCCCTGGTTAGCACGCCCGAAAAAGCGCTCGGCGTGATCCTGGAGCCTTGACCCGGCGCCGGCCACACGGGGGAGCAGATGGACAAGATCAGGTGGGGAATACTCGGCACGGGGCGGATCGCCAGCAAGTTCGCGTTGGGTCTGAGCTTCTGCGATGACGCGGAACTGACGGCGGTCGGATCGCGCGCTCAGACTACGGCGGACGAGTTCGCTGACAGGTGGAATGTCCGGCACCGCCACGCCAGCTATGCGGCCCTGGCGGATGACCCGGATGTGGACGTGGTCTACGTCGCCACTCCGCACGTATTCCACAAGGAGAACAGCATCCTCTGCCTGGAGGCGGGCAAGGCGGTGCTCTGCGAGAAGCCGCTCACCATCAACGCCCGCCAGGCCGAAGACGTGATCGCTTGCGCCCGCCAACACGGCCTCTTCCTCATGGAGGCCATGTGGACGCGCTTCCTGCCGGCCACGTGCAAACTGAGGGAACTGCTGGCCGACGGTGCCGTCGGGGAAGTGCGCATCGTCAAGGCCGACTTCTGTTTCCGGACCGAATGGAACCCGCAAGGCCGGCTCCTCAATCCGGAACTGGGCGGCGGGGCGCTACTGGACGTGGGCATCTATCCGGTCTCGCTCGCGTCCATGGTGCTCGGCGGGCCTCCCGCGGAGATCGCCAGTATGGGCCACATCGGCGAAACCGGCGTGGACGAACAGGGAGCCATAATCCTGGGGTATGACGGCGGACGGCTCGCCGTGCTGACGTGCGGCATGCAGGCCGGCATGCCTCATGAGGCCTACATCGTCGGCACCGAGAAGTGGATCCGCGTGCACGCGCCGTTCTGGCGGTCGGGGGCGCTCACAATCGGCGCCGCCGAAAGGGAAGAACAGACCCTGGATCTGCCGTTCGAGGGGAACGGTTACGAGTGCGAAGCGGCGGAACTGATGAGCTGCGTTCGCGCGGGCAGGCTGGAAAGCGACATCATGCCGCTGGACGAATCCCTTTCAACCATGCGGACGCTCGACCAGATCCGCGCCCAGTGGGGCTTGACGTATCCGATGGAATAACCGGACATTGTGTGCGCACGCGCGGCGGCCACTGGAGAAGTTGACCCACTGACGGATGTTGACAGCCATCTGTTAGTGGGGCTGTCTGTCCGGTCGGACTGAAGGCGCGTAGTCCCGCTCTCACGTGGCGCATCCAGTTATTCGGCGTTCCGTGCCGTTTTCGGGGTTGACGTACCGGGCGGGAACATGTAGGATTTGTCGGCCTTGCACCCCTGTCTCTGCCGGCACACTTCTCAGCAACTCTTATTCGCGTCCTCATCTCTATAGGAGAAGACTGTGTCCAGAAAGGACGACTACATAATCCGCGAGCTACGCGTGGGCAGCCGCCGGGAAGCCGAACTGCTGGCCGACATGTGGAATCGGTCCGATGCGGGGTGGCCGGGGGGCTGGACGGGTGGCGTGCCGAAAACAGCCGAACGCGTCCTGCGCGAGGACATGCAGCACGACTGCTACGGCCAGTGGGTGGCGGAGCACGCAGGTGAGATCGTCGGGTTCGCTTCCCTTCTTGCCGATCCGAAGCAGCCCCAGCGCGCCATCATAGGGATGCTGAACGCCCGACCCGACCACCACGGCAAGGGCGTGGGCAAACGGCTCCTGCGGCGCGCCGTTGACCGGGCAATCGAAGGCGGCTTCCAGATGGTGGAGTTGGGGACCTGGCCTGGCAACCTGAAAGCAGTGCCCCTCTACAAGAAGATGGGCTTCTTCTGGTCGCCCGAGACCAACGTCAACATGGACAACTTCATTCCCAGCATCATCCGGATGCCGCTGCTGGGAGACTTCTTCGAGAAACACGACTGGTATCAGGTGCAGCAGCGCGAGCTTGCCGTGGCTGAAGATGTCGAATACTGGCACGGCGTCCGCATCTATTACTACCGCTTTAAGGCCGACGGACGAGACGTTCAGGTCCTGGTCGACCGTTTCGCCCGTACGGCCACGGCCGTTGAGACGGACGAGCTGTCCGTAGCGGCATGGGTGGGCGCGGAGGACCTGTGTGCGCTCCAGGAGCACACGCTCCACTACGAGTTCCGGAACAAGACGGACCGCCGCGTCCGCGTCAGCGTGCTCGCGCAAGGCGAACAGGGCGTTCCCGTCACGGTCGGGGAGACGTTCGAACTGAGGGGGCGTCACCGTTTGACGGTTCCATTCCGGCTGCCGGCGGATCTGGAGCGCACACGGCCCGGTGAGCCGCACCACCGCGTGCTGTCCACCGTGACCGTTGACGGAGTGCCCATCAAGCTGGGCACGGCGGTCCAGATGCGCGACCCCGTGGCAATCGAGTGCAGCGGCTGGGGGTTGCCGGCCACCAAGTGGTCCGACGTCCGCATCAAGTTGCGCAACCGACTGCCCTTCCCCGTCAGTGGCATGCTGTGGCTGGGGTCGCCCGCGCGGGTCGAGCGGTCGGAAGAGAAGCTGTCCTTCCGCATCGGGCGCGGCAGTTGGACGAGCGTGTCCCTACGGCTGCGGCCGGGCGAGTGCGGCGCGTATCCGGTGGAGGCGCGGGTCAACTTCTCACGGGAAACGGCTCGCAAGCTTGCAGAAGGCGAGACGCCGGCCCTGGCCGCACGGGGGCGCGTAAGGATGCTCTGGGTCCGCGCTTTCGCGCCGGGCACCTATGCTGTCAGCGAGCACGCCGAGGACCGCCAGATCACGGTCGAGTCGGACCAGATGTCGCTCCGCTTCTGGCGTGTCGGCGGGCGGATGCAGTTGTCGGACAAGGCGCTGGGCCGCAGCCTGCTGACGCTCAACATGCCTGACCTGGGCCCGCCTTTCCACCGCTACGGCGCACTGCCGAAAATCTACGACGCCGAGGTGCAGAACCTGGACGGACGCGTTCACCTGGTCACGCGACAGTGTGAGGATAGATGGCCGGCGCTCACGCTGGAACGGACCGTCGTCATCTCACCAGGCATGCTGACGCTGAAGTACTGCCTGCTGAATGCCGCAGACCGGTCGGCCCAGATCCGGGTGCGCACCTCGGCCTACGGCCACATCGGGCCCGGCAAGATCACCATACCGGACGGCGACGGCCTGCTGCAGCACGAGCGCGTCGGATGGGGCGACTGGCCTGGCTGGCGCGAAGCGCCGAAGCGGACTGAAGACTTCCCCGAAACATGGCTGGCCGCTGAGGAGAAGGGCGCCGTGGCCGGGATCGTCTGGGAAGGCGACGCGGAGGTGACACCACAGTCCGGCGGCACGGCCCGCATCACCCAGGGTCCCGTCTCGGTGCCCGGCGGGGGCGCTGTGGAACTTCCCACGATCCGTTTCGTTGGCGGCAGAGGCGATCACAAGACCGTCCGGTCCGTCTGGGCCACGTACGTTCATCCCAGGCCGCTGCTGACACCGCAGGAGCGGGACCCGCGAACGCGCCAGATCCTCCGAGGCGGCCTGAGCCGGATCCCCGCGCTCTTGACCCGTCCCGCCCACCGACTGACCGTGGAGCTGGTCAGCGAACAGCAACGAAAACTCAACGGCGAAGCTTGCCTGACGCTGCCGGAGGCGGCCGTCCTGGGGCGTGGCTCCCGGGAGCTGCGTTTTCCCGTGCGTGGCCTGGCCAAGGGAACGCCAAAGCGACGGGCCGTCACTCTCCGCAGCGCTGCCAGGAAGGCGACGGCCGGTCTCGGCGAACTCCGCCTCGCCAGCCAGCGGCAGGACCACGTCTTCCCCGTGCCGGTTGTGATCGTGCGTGCGGGTCGGAGCCGCCTCAAGGCGCGCCAGGAGGGCAACGAGATCTCCTTGGACACAGGCCGGGTCCGGTTCAAGGTCAGTGCCGACCACGGAGGCAGCATCGTCTCGCTGCGGCTGGGTCGGCGCGAGCTTCTGCGCAGCTCCTACCCGAAGCCGGGCGCTTACCAGTGGATGAACCCCTGGTACGGCGGCATACGGGCCCAGGCCGGCAACGAGTGGGACCGGCGTCTGCTCGCCGTCCAGCGACGCATGGAAAAGGTCAGCATCGTGGGCGCGCAGGGCATTCGGTGGGAAGGCGCAAGGATAACGACCGTCCCGACCCATCGGGACTGGCGCTGGCTGCGCTACGAGGTCCAGTACTTGAGCACGGCCGGCTCCAACTTGCTGGCGGTCCTCGTCACGGCAAGGAACAGGACCGCCGCTCCCATGGGAACGAACCTTACCGTGACACTCTGGCCGCACCGGGACACCGCTGAAGCATATGTCGGGCTGGAGGGAGAGAAAACCCGAATCTGTCGCCGCGACCAGTATGACTACAGCGTCCAGGGGAAAGGATGGGCGGCCTTCCAGTGTTTCCCGAAGCACGTGCTGGCAGTGGCCGGCACAGAGCTGCCCGGCTGGCACCTGCACGTGGAGAACATGGGCGACCGCCGCTTCAACGGGACGGTCTCGCGCTGGGCCGACCTGAACCCGAAGGCGAAGAAGTTCACATCGCTTGTTTGGGTCGCCGCCTGCGAATCGCTGGAGGAAGCCCGCGCCTACCGCTTCCTGAACCGGCTCGACGAACTTCCCTGAAGGCTAGTACCTGTTCCAGGCTCGGCGGGCGCATACGACAAGCGACGCTCGTGGCCGGGAATACCCTCACAACATCTCCATCCGCCGATGTCGCAGATTCACCGCGCCGGTTCCCGGCCCGGCAAGCCGGCCCTCAATAAGCCGGCGCCAGGAGACCGTAATCGTCGGCAACGACGTACCCGTCCCCCCAATCTACCGCACCTGCTTCCAGTATTTCCGTTTGGGGCCGTCGGCCTC
>DAOVRD010000328.1 GCA_030628375.1 Planctomycetota bacterium | reverse complement strand
TCATCAACAGGGCCTCCGGAATCCCGAATCGGCCCAACGACGGCACGGTGGACGAGGTCCCGCCGGTCGGCCCTGTGACGGTGGAGGTGAAGCTGCCGAAGCGGCCTGCTTCGGTCAGTCTGGCGTTGGAAGAAAGCGACTTCGATTGGAAGTACGTGGCACGCAGAGGCAAGGCGGTTGCCACTGTAGGCAAGGTACACATCCATGCGGCGATCGTGGTCGCATACCTTCGGCCCGACCGAGCTCGCCAACCGACGGGCACCTCAGAGCACGCTCTCGTCAAGATCGAGGCCTAGCGCCTCATACTTGCTGCGACGAGACTGCTTGTCCATCCGGAGGATGTCTTCGGCGATCTCGAGGGCCTTCGCCGCCAGCGCGCGGGGAACCACCAGCACGCCGTCGTCATCGCCCAGCACAATGTCACCCGGCGCAACGGACACGCCTGCGCAATGGATCGGCTCGTTCTCGGAGCCGAAAACCAGTCGCCCGATCACGTGCGCGCACGTGCGGACCGTGGCGAAGACCGGTGCCCGCTCCAGCCGCACCTCACGTGCGTCGCGGCAGCCGCCGTCGATAACCATGCCCACCACGCCCTTCTGCATGAGCGACATCACCACGTCGGAGCCGAACAGCCCGGCGCTGATCCCCTCGGCGTCGACCACCACCGCCTCGTCCTGCTTGGCGTTCCCGACGAAACCGTAGCAGCCGTCGGTCATCTCGCCGCTCTTCTCCTTGTAGTCCTCATATGGCATTGCGTAGAGAATGCGCGCAGACGGAAGGAGCTTGACTGTGTGCGCGATGCCCACGAACTTGGCGCCTTCCCACATGGGCCGCATCTGCGGCGACATGTTGTAGCGGTCGACAAAGCCCAAGCAGTCCAGTGCATCGGAGACGTCTGGCAGCCGGACCTGTCTGTAACGTTGCAGCAATTCCGATTCGTTCATGAGCGCCTCTCACCTCCTCTCATCGCATATCAGTCGTCACCAGCGGAAGAAGCGGTAGGGGTCGTCGTCGTGCAACACCGGCTCCTCCAGGTAGAGCGCGCTCGCACCCTCCATATCGCAGTGCATGAAAGCCTTTACCGCTCTTCTCCTATGTGCGACTCAGGACAAGCTCGCTGTTCTCGAACACACCTTTGGTCGGGCAAGATGTTACTGCACTTGTCGGCGCCGGATCAATGCGCCCGCCGGTGGCCAGGTGCTGGCGGTCGGCACAGTGTAGGCACGATTCAGGGAACCCGCCGGCCAGGTCAAGCCTGGATTAAGCCTCGGCGTTTGCCTGCGCTAGGCCCTCAGACGGCACGGGCGGCAGCGGATTAGGGCGGAACGCGAGGCGGCTGATCGCGTTGACCGGGAAGCTGGCCGGGCTGGTCGGGTACGCCATTCTGCCCGTCCGCCTATGGACAGCCCCGATTCACTTCGCCTTCACCAGGAAGACCCAGTCCTGTGTGTCGGGCGCCTCCAGTCGCACCGACCCGCCCGCCGCATCGGCCAGTGCCGTTGACTGGCCCGTGCGAGGGTCGTGGCGGGAAGCTGCGTACTTCTTGTCCGCGAGCTTCAAGTCCGCCCCCTTGGACCCGGCAACGTAAATCACGTACGTCTTCCCGGCCTCCGCCAGGCAGTAGGCATAACCGCCGTCGGCCTTGACCAGATCATCGTGCGGCTCCAACAGCCACCACGACAGCGACGTGAAGAATCTGTGCAGGCGGTCCAAGTCGGCGACTGCGTCCTTGTGCCGTGGGTCGTCCACGAAGAACGGCCCGACCTCCCGCCGGCCGCCGAAGTATGTCGTGCCAAACCCGGTCACAAAGTATCCGCCGCCCATCGGAATCACCCAGGACGCGCGGCGGAAAGAATCACGCGTGTGCGAGTGGGGCTTGTCCACGATGCCATCGAAGTCTTGATCGCGCAGGTAGTAGCCGTATTCGGCATCAACTACGGGCTTATTGTGCTTCCTCGCGGCCATGATGAAGTTCCGCAAGTCGTTGCGGTTCGCGTCCGTGGCTTCCTTCTTGTCCGGAGCGAAGTAAGCCTGTGCGTACTCGCCGAAGCTCATCCAGTCCTCATCGGCGAATTCCTGGGACGATATGTATGGCCCCGGGCCCGGGTGTATCCCAATCATCCGGCCGTGCGGGTCGGTCTTGCGGATCTCCCGGCCGATGGCCCGGAACATGTCCACCTTGTCGGCCATGTACTGCCACTCTCCGGAAACAAGGAAGACCATGTGGAAGGCGGCGTATCGGGCCACAACGTACCGGGCGAAGCGCAGCCGGGCCTCATCGCTCAGCAGGGATCCCCAGTGTGGGTCGCCCATGCCGTACAGGACCACCATGCCGAAGACCAGGCCCTTCTGGTTGATGTGGTGCAGGCGGCTGTCCACCTCCTGAAAGAAAGCGGGGTTGATGATCTCCTTGCCGGCGTCCACGAACAGCTCCCCGCCCTCGTTGCCTCCGGAGGCCAATCCGCCCGTGCCGGCCAACTCGGTGTGCATGTAGTTAAATCCCTGCTCGGCGCGAGCGTCCACGTGATGCATGGCGCTCTTGTGATCGAGCTTCTTCGTAGGATCGGTCTGCAAGACTCGCCAGGCCTTATCGCCGAAGAACCAAAGGGGTGCGCCGTCCTGGTACTGGAAGTGCAGCGGGTGACCCTTCATGGGCTGGATGCTGCCGTGCAGCTTCGACTCAACGCAGCGGAACGAGCCGCTCTGTCCGTTCAGGCCGGCATCCGCAGAGCGGACACGATACGACCATTCGCCGGTGAGGTCGGGAGAAACGCGGAGCCTCCAGACGGCCTGGCCGTCCCAGAACAGCGGCATCTCCCACTTCGTGCCGTCGGGGCGGCCCAGCGTCGCAGTCGCGGTCAGCTCCTTGTAAGGGTTTTCGTACGCGCCCGCATGGCTGAAGCTCTTCTCGAACATGCCGAAGCGGGGAACGCTGCCAGCACACGCCACGCCAGCCAACATGGACCCGATTGCCACGCCCACCGCGACGTCCTTCATGAGTCTCCCTCCCTCTGGGTTCTGATCCAGACTGACAACGTTCAGCCTATTCTACCGGAGATCGAGCCTCGGTTCGCCGGACTCCTTCCGTCGTCCAGGCCGCCATGCCGTCCGACAGGCTCACAGCCGTGATCCCGCGACTCTGGGACGAAGGGGAGCCCTGTTGAGCCGCCCCCGCTGCGACCTATCGGGGGCCCCGCCGGCTTACCCATGCACATGCAAGTGGCCGGCCCGGAGTTCATTCGGCGCCGGGGCTGAAGGTGCGGAGCGGCTGCGCCCCACGCCACCACCTCCGCCGACCTCACCATGAACCTCTGCACCGACCCCGGGCTGGTTGGCGTGACTGACGGAAGCACCATCGGGGAACCGTCCGGCGGGGTCCAGACCGGCTGACTCCGGCAGGGCCCCCATCATAGCCGCAGCACCAGGCCGGTTCAGCCACAAGCCCTGCCACCCACTCACGCCGGCAGGTCGTCCATGACCCACTGCGCCCCCTCGATCATGGGCGTGCGGTACTGCTTCTCGATCTTGCCTGTCTTCTCCAGATGGTCCATGCAGGCCCGCACGCAGCCGCGCGCGCCGCAGATGCTGTGGTGGCGGAACCGACGATCCAGGAACCGGAAGTAGGCCGGCGGGTTCTCGCGGCTCGACTCGGCGTCCACGAACGGTGAATAGCGCGGGTCCCAGCCCTGGTGGAAGTGGACGCACTTGCCGAAGTCGACGTCCGCGTGGCTGAACGTGCGCTCGCCGATCTGCCACTCGATGGTCCGCTCGCGCGGGATGGCGCCCGCCGGACAGCCCTTGATGCACGAGCCGCAGTTGTCGCAGACGTGCTCCTCCAGCAGCGGGTCGGGTGCCAGCTCGGCGTCGGTGAGCACGGCGAACATGCGCTGGCGAGGGCCGAACTTCGGCGTCAGGAACACCTTGCATAGCCCCAGCTCGCCCAGCCCGGCGGCGCAGCCGACCATCCGCAGGCTGATGATGCCGTCCGGGTGCGTGCCCCCCTCGCGCACCGGGCGGCCGACGCCCGAGCAGAATGGGTTGTGGAAGGGCACGGACGTGTAGCCGCGGTCCTCCAGGAACAGGACGATCTTGCGCAACATGTGGGGGGCCAGGACCTCGTTGAGGTACTGGTAGGAGTCGCAGTTGTAGGCCTGCCAGAAATTTCCCTCTTCGATGGTCTTGAGCGCGCCGCGCACCATGCGACAGCCCAGGGCGATGACGCTCTGCATCTTCGAGAAGACCGACCGGGGGTGCACGTCGGCCGGCGCGCTGTCGAATCGGTCGATCGAGGCCACCCCGACCAGGTCGGCCCCGGCGGCCAGGGCGAGTTCCTTCACTTCGGCCGTCAGTTGCTCGTCGGTTGCCATGTCGCTCTCCCCGTCAGGGACGACGGATGATCTTGCAGGCGATGTCGCGATCGAAGTCGGGGATGCGGAGGGAGATCCGCCCGTCAACGGCCGGCGCC
>DAOVRD010000174.1 GCA_030628375.1 Planctomycetota bacterium | reverse complement strand
TATCCATCTCATCCGATACGGGACAATTGAATGACCCTGTACGCCGTCGCCCGCAATATGGCCGGAGGCGGCCCGGCGGGAAGAATGGCCGACTCCGCAGCCCAGGGGCGCCTTGACCTGCCGGCGCGCTGCCGGTACAAGGAACGCCCGTATGGCGATGCTACGTCAAGAGATTGCCCTGACGCTTCGGCAACGCGCCCGTCCACGTATCACGGTGGTCAGGCCGGGCGGGCTGGGCGACACATTGCTGGTGATGCCGACGCTTCAGCTTCTGCTGGAGGAGCTGCCGGGGGCCGAGATCACGCTGGTCGGGTCCGTCTGGGCGGAACGGCTGCAGCCGCTGACAGGGCTCCCCGTTCGGCTGCTACGGTTCGACTCTGCCCTCTTGACGCCCCTTTTCAGCCCGTCCGCCGCAACAGATCCCACAGGGGCATTCGCCGACGCGCATGCAGTGGTCGTCTACGCGGCGGAGTGCGAGGAGATCCTGACGTCCAACGCGCGCCGCTTTTGCGCAGGACCCGTCATCGCCTGGCCGGCAGAGCCGTCCGGCGCCGAACACGCGTCGCTGCACTTCGCGAAGGCCGTGACCCATCCACCGCTGAAGCCGGAGGAACTCCCCTTCCCCTCGCTCCGTGTGCCGCCGGACTCCGACGAGTGGTCCGGCCGGTGGCTGGCGCAGCGCTTCCCAGAGCGGCAGGCTGTGTTGGCCCTCCATCCGGGAAGCGGGGGCCGGCACAAGTGCTGGCCGGCGGAGCGCTTCGCCCGCCTCGCCGAGTTGACGGGCAGGCCGATCTTGCTGCTGGAAGGGCCGGCCGACTCGGAAGCCTGTGCGCAGGTGGCGCGCCTGCTGCCCCCGGAGGCACCGGTGGCAAGGGTCGCCGGCCAGAGTGTGCCCGAGGTCGCCGCACTTGTGGCGCGCTGCCGATCATACGTCGGGAACGACAGTGGCCTTTCGCACCTGGCGGCGGCGCTGGGCGTGCCGGCCGTGCTGGTTTTCGGCCCCACGGATCCGAAGGTGTGGGCGCCCCTCGGGCCGAACGTGCAGGTTGTGCAGGGGGGCATGCGCGGCGGCCATTCGTGGCCTTCCCCGGAGCAGGTCGCCAAAGCGGTTCAAGCTTCCTCTGCCTGAACCGTCCGGTTGCAGGCCGCGTCCGGCGCCTGTACCATACTCGCACGTTATCATTGCCGGTCCGCCGGAGGAGCCGATGGGCACTGGTTGGTTGAAGAAGCGGCTCGAACTGGAAAAGTTGATGGGGGTGGATGCGCTGTTCAGGAAGCCGGGGGTCTCGGCCGAGCTGCGCAAGCTGGAAGAAGAGGTCAGGAACTGCACGCGCTGCCGGCTGCACGAGGGCCGCACTCAGGGGGTCTTTGCGTGTGGCAGCCCTCACGCCGCCCTGATGTTCATCGGCGAGGCGCCCGGACGGGATGAGGACGCCCAGGGCATTCCGTTCGTCGGCCGGGCGGGGAAGCTCCTCGATCAGATGATCCTTGCCATGGGCCTTCAGCGGGAGGAAGTCTATATCACCAACATCATCAAGAGCCGCCCGCCGAACAATCGGGAGCCCCGCGCCGATGAGGTCGAAGCCTGCTTCCCGTACCTGGAGCGACAGATAGAGCTGATACAGCCGCAGATCATCTGCACGCTCGGTCGCCCCGCCACCAACGCCCTGCTCAGCACCAACCGCTCGATGGGCGAGATGCGCGGCAAGTGGCACTTCTACAGAGGCATCGCCGTTTTACCGACGTATCACTCCGCCTATCTGCTGCGCTCGCCGGGCCAGAAGGGCAAAGCCTGGCAGGACCTCAAGAAACTCATCGTTGCGCTCGCAGAAGGCCCGCCGCAGGCACCGGGGCTCTTCTGAGCCGGCAGCCGACGAGGACCCGATCACAACGATAAAGAAGGGCAGGACACAGCCGTCCCGGTCAGTAGTCCGCAGCCCACTGCTCCTTCACGCGTCTTGGCGGCTGGGGTTCGGGCTTCTTCCCGGCCCTCGTGAAGACCTCGGCCCGCTCGTGCCGGGCGACGTAGTCAGGTATCAACTCCAGGTCGAACTCCGCCATCAGGTCCTCGATGCTCAAGCCGGGGCGATTGGATTCGACGGTCATGACGCCCTCTTTGTGACACCGCCGGATGGTGACGTCCCGGCCGTATTTCTCCCGGATGGCCGGAATCTGCGAGCCGTTGAAATCGGTGTGAAAGAGCTTCTTTTCCAGGTTGATTTCCATGCCTATGACGGCCTGCGGCGACTCGGTCTCGGCCAGGACCTCCCCCGTCATGTCCACGATGCCGGCGTGAGAAGACTGAACGGCCGAAACAACATAGTAGTGGTTGTCCCAGACCAGCGCGCGCAGGTGGAACCCTCCATCGTAGGCGGACGCCCAGAAGACGATCTCCGCCCCCATCTCGGCAAGCTGCGACCACTGCCGCCCCCACAGGATGTCGAAGCAGATCATGACGCCGATGCGACCGAAGTCCAGGTCGAATACCTTCGGCTCCTGGCCGGGGGTGACGCCGTGCTCGAACTCCGTGAAGTCAAAGGAGGTCGTCACGGGGTGCACTTTCTCATAGATGCCCACGACCTGCCCCTGGCGGTCAATGACCACGGCCGAGTTGTAGACCCGGTTGCCGCGCTTCTCCAGCAAGGGACAAATGACGTTCACGCTGTGCTTCCTCGCACTGTCCATGGCCATCTCGGTGATGGGGCCCGGCACGGGCTCGGCCACCTCCTCGGCGAGTGAGTGCGGCACGTTCACGCACGCGAAGGTCTCCGGCAGGCACACTATGTCCGACCTGTACAGCGCTGCGACGTCAATCAAGCTGCGGGCCTTCTCGATGTTGTCGCGCACCGTAGGACCGCCGGAATGATGGAAGGCCGTCGTGCTCACCCAAATCCGCCGTGACATGGAGTTCCTCCCATGAAACAGGACGCTGCAACGGGAAGCCCCGACCGTCAGCGGCGTCTCACCAGGTCGGAGACATCCACCTGCTCGGCGCGCAGCAACGGAGCGATATCCCGCAAGAACCGGCCGGCATCGCCATGATAGCCGGCCGTCGGTTTCAGACCGTCCAGGCGTTCCTGCCAGTAGCGGTTGAAGGCGCACATGTAGAGTTCGCGGACGTATTTCGCCACCATGGAGGCCAGGGCGGTGGGCAGAGCGTGCATCTCGCCGGATTGCTTGAAGGCCAGAAACAGCGTCCGCCCGGGCTGCCGTGGGTCCGCAATGCGATAGGCCGAGCACTCGGGCTCCTCCTGCAGCACGTCGCACCGGCTGTCCGGGAACACGTCGAGCAGCAGCCTCCTGTAGCGAGTCCGGCCCCCGTGCTTGTCCACCACGATGTACGACTCTCCCGGCCCGGCCCCCTGCCACAGCTTCTGCAGAAGAAGCCCGCACTTCTGGAACAGCAGGAAGGACTTGTTCCTGGTGAGAGCAACCATGCGGTTGAACTCTGCGGGGAAGACCACAGCCATCGGGGCCGACAGCATTTTCGTGCTGCTTTTCCGCAGCGCTTCGCGGAGCACTGAGGCCTTGCTTCTCAGCGCCGAGAGATTGCTGGCCAACGGCAGAGAAAGCTCCAGCGTCGGCTGGAACCACGGCGAAAGGGTCCGCCCACGGCTCCCGCCGTCCTCCAGCAGCGCAAACAGGTCGCCGGCGCGCCGGATGCGGTCCGGTGCCGCCGTGGAGCCCAGCCCGGCCTGGACGAAGCTCAGAACCCCTTCCTCCAGTCGCCTCAGGCCCGCGGCGGGGGAGAACACCTTCTTGCTGTCGTTGACCACAAGTCGCCCGTCGCTGCCCCTGGCGTGCCTGGTCACGGCGTCGCCGAGGACCTCCCAAAGCGCCCCCGCGACGGGACGATCCCTGAGAACGAACGCCGTGCCGGCCACCACAAGCGGGCCGAGCTTCGGACCGTAGCCCGCCTCGTCTATTCCGGCCCACAGGACCATTGCCGCACCTACTTTCCGCCCCCTATCGCCTCTTCGGCCCAAGCCGACAGTATGCTACGAGATGATTGACAGTCTGTCCAGCCCGGCCTCAGGCCGTGCTTCGCCGCCAACGCGGCGAGCCGTCCGTGCGGGGCGGAAATCTCTTGAAACGCGGTTCGAAAAAGGTTCTCCTATATAGTAGGCCGGTGCGAAGTCTGTCCCTGGCTGGATGGGATCTTCCGGGGAAGAGACATGCAGGAAGACAACGAGAGCAAAGAAGATCTCAAGCTCCACGTTGACGAGGACTGGAAGAAGTCCGTCGCCGAGGAGAAGGCGAAGCTGCGTGAGGAAGACGAGACGCATGGGCAGCGGCCCGCCCCGGAGCAGGCCAGACCGCAGACCCTTCCCAAGCCGAGCATGGAGGTGTTCCTGGCGGGGCTCTGGCGCCAGACGCTGATGGCTCTGGGTGAGGTGGAGAGCCCCATCACCGGCAAGAAGGAGAAGAACGCCGTCGAGGCCGCATACCTCATTGACACCATCGCCATGCTCCAGGAGAAGACCAAGGGGAACCTCACGAGCGAGGAAAGCTCCTACGTCCAGGGCATACTGACGGATCTGCGCATGCGTTACGTCAGAGTCGCAGAGCAGCCGGGCAAAGCGAGCGAGGAACAGGAAGGGACGCAGCAGAGCTGAGCGAACGCCGAATCGGCAGCAGAAGGGCGAGCAGAATCATGGATCTGTCCATCATCACCCGCGACTGGTCTTACGACGAGGACGAAGAAGGCCAGAACGTCCGGAAGATAACGGGCGTTGACGGCCGGATGAAGATCCAGCTTCGGATCCGCTGTGGAGTCGTTCAATGGGACGTAAAGGGGCGGCCCGATGGCCAGAAGCCGCACGGCTTCCCAAGCTTTCTGGACTACTGCGCATCCTTGCTGGCACGGCAGGCGCCGGGCCGCGACGCGTCGGAACGGCCAGCGGATCGGCTGAACTCCGACCTGGTGCACGAGCTGGTAGAGGAGCTGTTCGACTACTACCGGCGAAGCCGAGCGCTCCTTCATCTTACGGACTACCGCGGCGCCCTCGATGATGTACTTCACAACCTCGACATCCTCAGGATGATCCGCGAGGCCTGCCCAGATGAAACGACCGTCTTCAACTACGACCGATATCGCCCCAGCCTGACTGCAGACCGCGCCAGGGCCGAGATGCTGCTGCATTTGAGGGCGGGCGACCCGCGCAGAGCGCTGGACACGCTCACTACAGGCATATGCGATGTGGAGGCCTTTTACGCCGAGTACGAGCTTGCTGACGGGCTCGCGGAAAGCCCCGAAAGGCAGATGCTCGTAGACCTTCGCCGCAGCCTGAGGGCAAAACACAACGTCCCGCTCAACGATCAGGAGCTCCTCCAGTCCCTTAAAGCCGAGCAAGAGATCGCCATCGGGCGGGAGAACTACGAGATGGCCGCCCGGCTGCGGGACAAGATAAGCCTGCTGCTGCAGAAGACCGGACCCCTGAAATAGCCCCCCTGCGCCGTGAAGAGGTCCGGCAAGTCCTTCTCCTCTCCGGCTCCCCGGTTCACATTCTTGCCCGCGCCCGGTTCGCAGGAAACGCCAGGGCCCTGATGCGCCACCGACGGGGCCTGTGCGGTCCTCGGCCCGCTCCCATGGGTTCTGGCCAACGCAAAGGAGATGAAGTGCTTCATCGCTCCTGCTATAATGAGTCATCCTGAGATTCAACGCGTTGTATCCGAGCCAATGAAAAAGTCCAATCTCGGCATCCTCCTCAAGCCCGCCAGCCATGACTGCAACATGGCTTGTGACTACTGCTACTATCGCCCCGTCAACCGGCTGTATCCTGACGTGGAACGACCCCGCATGTCGCCGGAGGTCTTCGACGCCGTCTGCGAGCAGTATCGGGAACTGGAACCCAGCGAGATCAAGGTCGGCTGGCAGGGCGGTGAGCCGACCCTTATGGGGTTGGACTTCTTTCGCCAGGTCGTACAGATCGAGTCCAGGCACGCGCGTCCCGGCGATTGCTTTGGCAACAGCCTGCAGACTAACGGGGTCGTTCTGAATGACGAATGGTGCAGTTTCCTGGCCGCCAACAAGTTCCTGGTCGGCCTCAGCGTGGACGGACCGCCGGACCTGAACGTCATGCGGCACTTCGCCAACGGCGAACCAGCTTTCGACGTCACGATGCGGGCGCTACAGTTGCTCAAGAAACACGGCGTGGAGTTCAACATCCTGGTGGTCGTCAGCAAGGCCAACGTGGGCCACCCACGACGCGTCTTCCAGTTCCTGGTGGACAATGATCTTCACTATTCGCAGTTCATCCCGTGCACCGAGCCTGCCGGGCAGCCAGGCCGCGTCTCAGAGCATTCCATCACGGCCCCTCAGTATGCGGACTTCATGACGGCGCTCTTCGATGCGTGGGTCGAGAAGGACGACCCCTCCTACTACATCCGAAGAATAGACAACTGGCTCCATCAGTCCTTCGGCCTGCCGCCGGAGTGCTGCGAGTACAGGGGCGACTGTTCGAACCTGCTGACCATCGAATGGAACGGGGACGTTTACCCGTGCGATTTCTACGTCGAAGGTCGTTTCTACATGGGCAGCGTGCGGGACAAGACGCTGGAACAGATGCTGCGAGGTCCCGTCTTCCGGGAATTCGTGAAACGGGCCCACAAGCTGCCTCCGGTCTGCAAGGACTGCGAATGGCTCTCCTACTGCCACGGCGGATGCTACCGGCACCGTGAGAAGCTGGGCATCGCCAGCGAAGGCATCCCCTATCTTTGCGAGGCCAAGAAGCGGATCTTCAGCCATGTCTTCAATGCGCTGGAGGAGCTGAAAAGGAAGCCCGTCAGGCCGCATTTGCACGCGTTCCTGAACCAGATAGAGGAAGACGTCAACGCGGAACGGTTCGGGCGCGGCGCTACGCCGTCCGAACTCAGCCCGACCCACGCACAGGCCGGGAGGGTGCCCGGTCGCAACGACCCGTGTCCATGCGGCAGCGGGAAGAAGTTCAAGAACTGTTGCGGGAAGAGCGTTCGAGCTGTGCCTTAGGAGCCTGTTGAAGAATGTGGCTCAGCCGCCCCCGGCTGAGAAAACCACAGGCGAGGGCGCCTGTGCCACACAGATACGGCAGTCTGGAGTGCTCAGGTAAGGAGGCGTGATATTGGCAGAAGAAGACGGCATCGGAGTAGCCATAATTGACGGCACCGTCTACCTCAGACCCGTCGGTTTCGCAACCCAACGGAACAGCCTGGGGATACCCCGCTTCCTGAGCGCGATGTTCCGGGCCGGCTGCAAACGGGTCGCTTTCGACCTGGCCGAGTGCAAGGGAATGGACAGCACGTTCCTGGGCGTCATGGCCGACGCCGCCACGGCGTTGCCTCACAAACCGGGCAAGACCGTCATGGTGCTGAACTGCAGCGAGGCCGCCGCCAGACAGCTCCGACGGGTGGGGTTGGTGCCCCTGGTGTGCATGCACGAGGAGACGGTCGAGCCGCCGCAGATACAGCTCTGCCAGATGGACTTCGTCCACCTGCCAAAGACGGCGCTGGAGAGACTCCAGAGGATAAAGCGCCTCCACCAACAGCTCATCGAACTGAACGAGAAGAATGAGAAGCTGTTCGGCCCCTTCGTGGCCATGCTGGAGGAAGAACTCCAGCAGCATAAGCAGGAGAGCTAGAAGGCGCGTAACGGCGCCGCACGGAGAAGATCCGGAGCACGCTCCAGGCGCAGATGCTCCGTGGGCGTGTCCATGACACTGGATCCAGAGGGCGCGAAATGAAGTTCTCGATGTGCAATGAGTTCTGCGAAGGCTGGAGTTTCGCCCAGGCTTGCAAACTGGCCGCCGATGCCGGATACGATGGCATCGAGATCGCCCCCTTCACCATAAGCGAGTCAGTCGAGGACCTGGGCCCCGACCGGCGCCGGGAGATACAGCGCACTGCCGCCGACCGCCACCTGGAGATCGTCGGGTTGCACTGGCTCCTGGTGAAGCCGGAGGGGCTTCACCTGAACAGCCCCGATCCGGCAGTCCGTGCGAGGACGGTGGACTACCTGAAAGCGGAGATAGATTTCTGCGCCGACATCGGCGGGCACAGGATAACCATCGGATCGCCCGAGCAGCGCAACATACCGGAAGGGCAAACATACCAGGAGGTGTGGAACCGCAGCGTCAGCGTGTCCCGGGAGCTGGCCCTGCATGCCATGGGACCGCAGATCTGCCTGTGCATCGAACCTCTCGCGCCGGACGAGACGAATTTCATCTGCACGGCCGCCGAGGCCCGGCGGCTGGTCGAAGCAGTGGACCGCGCGCCCTTCCGGATGATGCTCGACGTCAAGGCCATGAGCGCGGAAGAAGAGCCGATGGCCGACATCATTCGCAAGTCCGCCCCGTACGTCGAGCATTTCCACGCCAACGATGCGAACCTGCAGGGGCCCAGTTTCGGAGACACCGATTTCGTGCCTATCGCAGCCGCACTCCGCGAGGTCGGCTACGACGGCTACGTTTCCGTGGAGGTATTCGACTTCTCCGCCGGGCCGGAAAGAATCGCACGGGAAAGCCTGCAATACCTCAAGGACGTTTTCGCTTGACGCAGCCTGCACTGC
>DAOVRD010000360.1 GCA_030628375.1 Planctomycetota bacterium | reverse complement strand
CTTGCTTGAGGAGTCCTGGAAAAGTGCTTGCCATTGAAGACGAAAACTACATAGCCCCGGAGCCCCTGACGGTCTTCAGGGACGAATCTCAGAATCTGTGTGTGGACATCCAGGGCCGCGGCGCCTGGCGAAAGGTCGTAGCGAAGCTGGCCTTCCCCTATTCCGCGCCGGAGTCGTTCGTTCTGCTCATGCAGAACGAGGAGCCCATCGGGACGGTCCGGAGTCTTTCCGAGCTGGACGAGGGCTCCCGAGCGGTGCTGCGGGAGGCGCTGCGCAAGCGCTACCACATCCCTGAGATCGAGCGCATCGTGTCCGTCCACGAGGCCCACAGCGCCACAATGTGGGTCGTGGAGACCGACAGAGGCCCGCGAGACCTGTTGGTGAGGGACCGGCACAACTTTCGCAGAATCAAAGACGGGGACCTCATCATTGTGGATGTGGACGGCAACCGATTCCGCGTCTCACGTCACAGAGTCTTCGACAAGGAAAGCCAAAAGCTGCTGGACCTGTACTCCTGAAAAGGCTAACAGGGCCCTTTCTCCCGGGTAGGCCGGGCGTCTCGCCCGGCGCTGGGGGACTCATGGCGCCCCCGGCGAGACGCCGGGGGCTACCAGAAGAGGGTTTCTACAGACCAAGGTCGGGCTTGAACGGCGGACACCCGCGAGGGGGTGTACCTACGGAGAAGCTGCGATGAGCAACAAGAAAACGATAGTTTGGAAGCTGGCATCATCGCCGCCGTGGATTCGCAAGAGGCTCGGAGAGTTCTTCGAGAACGGCGAGAAGGTCATGCTTTGCTTCGAGACGGACATGAACCGCCAGGGGGAGTACGCCGTCGAGGCGTTGGTGGTCACAGACCAGAGGGTTCTGGCGATCGCCTACGGCCAGGAGGGCGTGCTGCGCGAAGTGCCGCTGTCCGAGGTGGCCTTGATCAAGACCAAGCTGCTGATGGGAAACGGTCTCCTGTTGGTCACCACCTGGCACCAGAACGTCGAGATGCTGCGGTTCTCCTCCACTCTGTCGGCAACCGTCGGGGAGTTCAAGGAGGAGTTCGAGCAGTATCTGATGTCGCGTCTGGCCTGGCGAAGTCCCAGCGAGCACGAGGACGAAGTCGAGCACAAGGATGAGGAGGAGTCCACCGCGGATGTGTCTGAGCAGGCTCGACGCTGCCCCAAATGCAGCCAACTGCTGCCTGCCGACAGGGACATCTGCCGAGCGTGCCAGAGCTCGCGCGACGTTATGCTCCGTATGCTCTCCTACCTGAGGCCCTACAAACCGATGCTGGCCGTCAGCCTGGCGCTGACGTTATTGATGGCCAGTGTGGCGTGCGCTCTTCCGCGCCTGAGCCGCACGCTCATAGACGGTGCCATAGGGCAGGGCGACCTTGGCCTTCTCCGAGGGGTGGTCTTCGGCCTGGGGGCGTTGCTGTTGCTGCGCTCGGCGGCAGCGGCCATACAGAGGCTCGTCATGACCCGGCTGGCCCAGAACGTCATCTATGACCTCCGCCGCGAGGTGTACTCGCACCTTCAACGGCTCTCCATGGACTACCACGACAGGCAGAGCACCGGACGCCTCATCTCGCGTGTGCTGAGCGACACGGCGCAACTGCAGCAGTTCGCCGTGGGGCAGTTGCAGCAGTTCGTGGTGGACGGGCTGATGCTGGTGATCGTCCTTTGCTGGATGATGAGCTATTCGGCCAAGCTCACCCTGATGCTCTGGTTCCCGCTGCCGTTGTTCTTTCTGCTGGTGAAGTGGTACCACGGCAACGTCCACAAAGTCCTCCGGAAGGCTTTCCGCAAGAGGGCGGCCATGAGCGGACACCTTGGGGATACCATACCCGGCATCGCGATGGTGAAGGCCTTCTCTCAGGAGGAGCGGTCCGTAGGCGAGTTCAACGACATCAGCAACAGTTACCGGGGCGAGTTGATCAAGGCTGTCGGTTTCTCGGCCAGGTTCGTGGCGGCCTTCATGGTGTTGACCCAGGTTGGCACGGTGCTGGTGTACTGGTTCGGCGGCAAGGGGACCATCCAAGGCAGCGGGTTCACCCTCGGACAACTGGTCATGTTCATCGGTTGGATCGCGATGATGTATGCCCCGGTCTGGCGGTTCGCCACGCTGACGGAGCAGTTCGAGACCGCTTCGACGTCCGCCGAGCGCGTATTCGATGTGCTGGACACCGAAGCCGTCATCTCGAAGAATGAAGACGGCCACAAGCTGACAGGCATCAACGGGTGCATCCGATTTGAGGACGTCAGTTTCCACTACGAGTCCGGACCGCCCGTGCTCAAGAACATGTCTCTGGAAGTGAAGGCGGGCGAGACCATCGGCGTCGTGGGGCCGAGCGGATCGGGCAAGACGACGCTCATAAAGCTGTTGTGTCGCTTCTACGATCCCACAGGCGGGCGGATCGTCGTTGACGATCATGACTTGACCGGGCTGAATCTGGCGTCTTTCCGGGCGCAACTGGCCGTTGTGCCACAGAACCCGGTCCTTTTCCGCGAAAGCATACTGGAGAACATCCGTTACGGGAAGCCCGATGCGAGCCGGGAGGAAGTCATCCGCGCCGCACGCATCGCCAACGCGCACGATTTCATCATGGAGTTTCCCGAAGCCTACGACACCGACGCGCGCGAACAGGGAAGAAGGTTCTCCGGCGGCGAGAAGCAGCGCATCTGCATCGCTCGCGCGGTGTTGAAGAACCCGAATCTCCTCATCCTGGACGAGGCCACCTCGGCCGTTGACACCAAGAACGAGAAGCTGATCCAGATCGCCCTGGACCGCCTCATACAGAACCGGACCACCTTCATCATCGCCCACAGGCTTTCAACTCTGCGCAACGCGGACAGGATCATCATGATGAAGGACGGCAGAATACTGGACATCGGGCACCACGTGGAACTCATGGCCCGGTGCGAGCCCTACAAAGAGCTGGTCGTTGCCCAGGAACAGCTTGGCGAGCGCCCCATGCTTGAGGTGGCCTGAGGCGCGCGCAGCGGCCCCCCCTGCTTTATTCGTCCAGCACGCCCTCCGGGAGCGGCGCCGGGCGGCGGCACGTGCTTTCCAGCTCGATGTGGCGCCCCTCGTCCGATGCGTCGAGGAAGGCCTGCATGGTGTCCAGGACGTGGTAGGTTAGCTGTCCGTTGGCGCGATGCGGCCGGCCCGAACGCAGCGCATAGGCCATGTCGGCCACCCCGATGGCCCGGCTGTTCTCGGCATATCCGTCTGTGAGCGCCACTTCCTGCCAGTCCTTGGAGTCCGTGCGCCAGAGCCGCACGGGGCCGCCGAACGCGTTGGGGTCCGGCACGTTGAGCGTCCCATCGGTGCCGAAGATCTGGATGCGGGGCACCTGGGCCGCCCAGACGTCGAAGCTCACGATGATCGTGCCCACGGCTCCGCCCTCGAAGTCCATGACACCCACGATGTGCGTTGGCGTCTCGACCTCGATCTTGGTGCCGCGCTTGGGCTGGCTGGTAATGGTGCGCTCTGCAAAGCTGATCTGCGCCGACCCGGTGACGCGCCGGATCGGGCCGATCAGGCTTATCAGGGCCGTGAGGTAGTAGGGACCCATGTCGAACATCGGGCCGCCGCCGACCTTGTAGAAGAACTCGGGATCGGGATGCCAGCCCTCGTGACCGTGCCCCATCATGAAGGCCACGGCTGCCACCGGATCGCCAATGGCGCCCTCGTCTATCAGTTTCCGGCACGTCTGGATGCCACTGCCCAGGAACGTATCGGGCGCCCCGCCGATCAGGACCCCCCGGTCGCGGGCCGCTTCCAGCAGCCTGCGTCCTTCTTCCCGCGTGGCCGCCAGGGGCTTCTCG
>DAOVRD010000164.1 GCA_030628375.1 Planctomycetota bacterium | reverse complement strand
AGAGATGGGCCTGAAGGTCGGCGACGCGATGGCCTACTACATGCAGGCCAACGACGGGCTGCGCCGCGAAGGCGAAGGCGTCGGCCGGAGCCGCGTCTACCACATCCGGGTCGTCGATGCCGAAGCGGCCCGGAGGTCAGCCGAGGAGGAAGGCGAAGCCCTCAGGGACGTGATCAAGAAGCTGATCGAACTGCAGAAAGCGAATCTGGAAGCGACGCGGGCCGTGGCCAACTGGGCCGCAGATGCCGACCAACTCAATCTGCAGGACCAGCAAGGGGGCGGCGACTTCCGCGCAAGGACCGGCGGACTGATCGAGGCGGAAGAGGACATCCACGCGCGCGCCAGCACGGCAGCGGCGGCTCACACCGGCCAGGACGTCTCGCGCACGGCCGAGGCCCTTGCCCGCATCGCAGCCGGCCCCGTGACACGCGCGATCGAACTGCTCAGACACCTTGCCGCTGCGCCCGACGGCGACTCGATCCAACTCCGCACGGGCGTCGCCGCCCACAAGGAGTCCGAGATAGTCGAGCTGCTCGAACAACTGCTTGAGAATCCCGCCGCCGCCCTTGCCAGGTTGCTTCAGGAAGAGGGAAGGAGCGAGGAGCTGTCCGACCGGCTGGAGGAAGTGACCGACGGCGAGCAACTCGCCGAGAGACTGCTCGAATCCCTCAGAGACTTCCAGGAGGAACAGAAACGCGTGATTGACCTGTCCAACCAGCTCGGCGAGAAGCTGGTGGACGACTTCACCGACGAGGACGAAGGCGCCCTTAAGGACATCTTAGACACCGAAAAGGAATGGGCGAAGTTCTTCCAGGAGATCGCCACCGACTTGAGCAAGCTGCCGCCGCAGGACCACTCGCTGGCCACCCAGGCAAAGGAGGTCCTGGAAGTGTACAGCGAGATTCAGCAGGCGATCGAAGAGGCCGAGCGCCGGGCCATCGAGATGGCCGTGCCGCATGAGCAGGCCGGCCTCGAACTGGCCGAGCAGATAGAGACCAACCTCGAAAAATGGCTTATGGAGACCAAGGACGACCAGCTCTGGTCCATGGAAGATCCGCTGGAGGACTACGAGGTGCCCATGACGGAGCTGCCGGACGAACTGCAGGACCTGATCGGCGACCTGGTCGAGCAAGAAGAGGACATGCAGGAGCAGTTCGACGACATCACCAGCGGCTGGTTCGACAGCCTGGACATCGGCGCCGGATGGGACACGATGGACGGCCCGATCAGCAACATGTCCGCCAAAGGCGCGACCGGCAACCGCCTGCCCAACACGCAGGAGATCGGCGGGCGAAGCGGCGAAGGCCGAACGGGCAAGTCCAGCGGACAGTTCGTCGAAGAAGTGGCCACCGGCAAGGGGGGCCGCCAGACGCCGAGCCGGCTCACCCCCGACCCCTTCGAGGCAGGCTGGGTGGAAGACCTCAGCGGCGAAGCCCCCACCGGTGCGACCGGCGGCGGCAAGGTGAGCGGCCAGGGCGCCGAGGGATTCCAGGGGCCGACGCCTCCCCCACTCCAGCAAAGGCTGAAACGAATGGCCGTCCAGCAGCAGGAGTTGATAGACAACGCAAGGCGCCTGGACTACGGCCTGAAGAAATACCGCCATCCGCGTGGCAAACTGCCGGAAACCGTCGAACTGATGGAAGCCCAAAGGGACTCCCTCGAACAGGGGGAACTGAGCACCTTCGGCGGACACCAGCGGATCGTGCTGTCGAACCTGCGCGAGCTCAAGGAACTCTCGGAAATACAAAAGCAGATCTGGCGCGACCGCAGTGCCCTGCTGCCCAAGCAACTGCGCGAGGAGATCGCCAGCGCCCAGAACGAAAGGGTCCCTGAGCAATACCGTGAAATGGTGAGGAACTACTTCCGGGCACTTTCGGAGGCCGGCACACCGCGGCGATGACACGGAGGTGTAAGGGCGGTTCGCGAACCGCCCCTACGACAACGGTCTCGGCACAACCGGGTCGCCGCCGCCCCTGTCGGCGCTGTGCACAAGCAGGTGTAGGGGCGGTTCGGGAACCGCCCCCGACGAAAACGGTACCGGCACAACCGGGTGGCCGTCGCCCCTGTCGGCGCTGTGCACAAGCACGTGTAGGGGCGGTTCGCGAACCGCCCCCGACGAAAACGGTACCGGCACGGTTGAAGGCATGTCCAGCATGAGAACAATATCCCGTTGGGTATCGCTGCTCGCGGTCGCGCTGCTCGTGATGGGGGCCGGGCATGGTTCCGAACCATCGGAGAAGAAGAAGCAAGAGGCCCAGCTCCTTGCGCCCGACGGCGTGCCTTACGACAACAAGAGTTCCTTCGACGTCATGCAGATGAAGGCGCTGACCGGCAACCTTCTTCAGAACGGCAGCTTCGAGACCGGACGCTACTGGCCCCACGGCTGGCAGGCAACCGACGGGCTGACGACGTTCTGGGGCGGGGGCGGCACCGGCGGCAAGCGCTGCCTGCGCATCTACACCGACGTGCTGGACGCCCAGTGGAAGGCGCGCGAGACAGAGGTCCGCGCCGCCGTGGACTATGCCTCACGCCGCACCAGGGGCAACCCGCAGTCGCTGCCCCGCAACCCGATCCCCGGCGCGCCCGAACGCATTCCCACCAGCCCGCCCTACTACGATACTGTCGCCGGCCTGCACGGGGTCCACTACCGCAGCCATTACGTCACCTGCAAGCCGGGCGCCATCTACCGGTTCAGCGTGGACGCGCGCACCGACGCCGAAGGCGAACCCAAAGTCTTCATCAAGGGGTTCTTCGATCAGAAGATGAAGACGGCGGACGGCTACCAGACCGTCCGGCGAGACGCCTACCGAGCGCCCATATTCCTGGACCCCTGCGACGACCAGTGGCGGCGCTACGCACGGACTTTCCACCCCTCCAGGTCCAAGAGCACCCTCGACGGCAAGCCCGTGAAGACCGAACACCTCCAGGTCCAGATCTACGCCTACTGGAAGCCGGGCAATTACTACTTCGACAACGTCCTCCTGGACATCGTCGGGATGGAAGAGCCCGAGGAGGAGAAGAAAGCCGAGGAGCCCGGAAAGGCGGAGCCCGCCAAGAAGAAGGAAACCCCGGAACCTGGCGAGGACGAATTCCCCGTCTTCGACCCGTGAGGACCCAGCGATGCGTAGTCCCCCGGTGCAGGCTCGCGCCGCTCTCCTCGCCGTCATGCTGCTGGTCACGGCCTGCGGCGCGGCGCACGGGCAGGGGTGGCCCCCCTGGTGGGACGCGATGTGGCGCCACCGTAAGCTGGTCCGACTCGACCGCGGCCAACCGCAGGGCATCGGCGCCCGCCTCTGGGTGCACATCCGCAAGGACGCCGACAGCGGCGGCCGGGACATACGGGTGATCGGGCCGGAGGGCGAGCCGGTAGGCTTCGGCATCATGCACGCCACGGCGGAGGGAAGATACCTGCTCGCTTTCCAGACGCCGGCTTCCTCGGGGGTCTACGCCGTTTACTACGACAACCCCCGGGCAGGGCCGACCAATCCGAACCCGCCCCAGGCCGGTTTGCTCTACGAGACGCGCCCGATCCCCAAGGGAGCCAACCCGAGCAGTTGGCACGCCGCCCAGGCTACCCTTAGCGCTGCAGGACCGCCCTCGGGAGCCGAGTTCTGGAAGCGGGTCTTCGACGCCTACAACCCCTTCGGCCCCCAGTCCAACTACATCGCCACCTATCGCGGATACATCCGGATCCCCAGCGCCGGACACTGGAGTTTCGCCACGGTGAGCAATCATTCCTCATTCCTGCTGGTGGACGACCAACTGGTCACTGAGTGGGTCGGCAGGCACAACATACGCCAGGGGCGCCGGGGGGAGCACAGCGGCAGCATCTATCTGGACAGAGGCATACACAGCTTCCATTACATGCACTTCGCCTACGGTGCGGGCTCGCGCGGTCTCGCTGCCTGGCAGCCCCCGGACACGAAGCGGTGGCTCGTCATCCCGGAGTCGGCCTTCCCCCCCCTGCGCGGGGCCCACGTCTACGAGTCCGAAAGGTACGACCAGCCCATCTGCGCCGACTTCACGGTCGCGCCCAGGAGCTACTGCGAAGCGGGAAAGGCCAGGATGGTGACCGTGCACTTCTCGTCCACCAGCACCACGGCCGCAGGTGGCCTGTTAGACCGCTATCAGTGGGACTTCGGGGACGGCCAGGTCTCCGACGCTCCCCGGCCCGATCATGTATTCCTGGCCCCGGGGACCTATACGGTCACGCTGTCCATCACGAACACCGGAGGGGACCGAACGCGGTGCACCAAGACCGTCAAGGCCGAGCCCATCTGGAACGACCTGGACTTCCGACGACACAAGCTGGAGAAGGTCTGGCAGGGGGTGCGCAACTACCGGCTTGAGGCCCTGCCCACGCCCTCCCTCCTGGCCATCTGGGAGTTCGCCAAGAACATAGAGCACAAAGAGAAGGCCTCCGAAGCGGCCCTGGAGCTGGACGACCGCCGCCACGACCTGACGCCCGTGCAGTTCTACGATGTGGCCATGGACATCGGCCACTACTACCAGGAAGTGGAGAAGCGCCCGGACCGGGCGGAGCAGTACCTCCGGCTGGCGCACCAGAGCGTGCCGGAATCGGACGGATTGCGCAGGTTCAAGGCGCGGTTCGCGCTCTGCGACCACTACTTCTACCAGATGGAAGAGCCCGAGAAGGCCAGGGGCGAATACGAGAAGCTGCGGGCCGATTTCCCGCGGACCGATCCCCGGGGCCGCCGTACGGCCCTGATACGCATCGGCGACACCTATCGCAGCGAAGGCAACGCCGCGGCCGCCCTGGAGCGCTACGCCGAGGCCGAGGGCGACCCGGCCTACCAGCCGGACAAACCGAGGGCCATGGTCGTCGGAAGCGGCCTCCAGCAGACCGAG
Organism: Planctomycetota bacterium; assembly: GCA_030628375.1. Taxonomy (GTDB): domain Bacteria; phylum Planctomycetota; class Brocadiia; order SM23-32; family SM23-32; genus DAOVRD01. Next base: position 4,081 of record DAOVRD010000164.1, on the reverse strand, counting down.
TCCTACCTGCGAGCGGGCAACGCGGACGCCGCACTGGGAAAGCTGGACGAACTGCTCGACCACTATCCCACCATGCGGCTGGAAGGAGAGCCGACGCTCCTGCGCCTGCGGACCCACTTGCTCAAAGGTAACTTCAAAGGGGCCAAGAAGGAAGCGGACACCTTCATCGCCATATCGAAGGACCCCAACTCCCTGCCGGCGGTTCACGTGGAAGCTGCCGAAGCGTGCATTGAGCTGGGCCTGACGGAAGAGGCGGAGGCCCACTACCGGACCGTGCTGGATGATTTCCCCGAGTCGCCCCAGGTCCCGGACGCCGAGAACGGCCTCCGCCGGCTGGGGGAGTAGGCCTATTGAAGCGCCCCGGCAATGAGGGCCGCGCCGGCCTCGGGCGACGGCATGAAGAAGGCGGCGGCGAAGTGGCGGCCTTCGCTGCCCATCACGCAATAGCTGCCGTCCGCCGCCTTGAAGACGTCGAACGGCTGCCCGCTGACCCGCTCTTCACCCCACCCGGACCTGACCTCTGCCAGGCGCGAGACAGCCTCGCGGGCCCTCGTCGCACTGGCGTGCTCGACAAAGAGCAGGCCCGCCGGCTTGCGCCCTACGCCTGCCAGATCGTAGACGCCGTACGCCGCCACCGCGCCGTCGGCGATGCCGAAGGTGCCGTCCGGGATGAAGTCGTCCGCCAGCCGGAGGTCGAACAGCGCCATCTCGTCGCGCATGAAGACCACGCTGGCAGCGTCGAGCCCGTCCGGGGGAAGTCTGTGACATATCGCCGGCCGGGGGGCCGGCGCCTCACCCAGGGCCTCCAGGGCCGCCGTAGCCAGAAGGCGAACCTGCTCCGGCGGCGTCTGGGTCCTATCGAGGACGCAGACCATGAACCGCCCACGCCGCGCCCACAGGGAGCTACCGCGCATGCTGCCCTCGTCCCCCACTTCCACGGGCCGGCCCTGCCGGTCCTTCGCAAAGGCGCCGAAGGCGTCGTCGCTGGTCTCGAACTCCCACAGGTCCGCCCTCACCTCGCTGTCGCCGTCCGCGTACTCCGCCGTGCTGACCCGGATGAAGCCGAAGGTCAGGTAGGGGTCGGCGCCGCCGTTGATGTAGTCGAACAGCTCATCGGGGCCCTCGTACGTCACTTTTTCGCCGGCGATGCGGAGGCTGCCTGACTCGGTCGGCAGGGCTTGTTCGGTGAGCGGCCGCTCTCCCGGCTCGGCGGCAAGGGCCGGCGCCAGCTCCCTGAACCCGCCGGTGACGCGGATCGCCGCCTTCCCCTGCACGGGGCAGACGGCCTCGCAGTAACCGCAGCCCACGCAGACTTCCTCGCGCACGTAAGGGAGCCGCAGCTCTTGCCCTTCGACGTAGACGCGACGGAAGTGAACGGCCTTGCCCGGCACAGGACAGACTTCCTCGCAGACACCGCAGTTGTGCTCGTCCGCCACGAACCCGTCCTCGCCGCGCCTCTGGTTGCCTCGCCAGGGGATGCAGCGGATCCTGTCAAGGAAGGCGAGTCCCATGGCCGTCTCGTGCTTCTCCGCCAGGGTGAAGCGGGGGATGGCGCCCGACGGACAGACCTGCCCGCACAGGTTGCAGTTGTATTCGCAGTATCCGGGCCGGGGCGACAGCTTGGGCGTCCACAGCGATTCAATGCCCGCCTCCAGGCCGGCAGGTTGGATCGCCTGATTGGGACACGCCCTCATGCACTGCCCGCAACGCAGGCACTTGCTCAGGAATACCTCCAGGTCGCGCCCGGCAAGCGGCGGCCGGATCAACGGGTCGCCCTTGGCATGCTCCCAGGCCGGGCGGATCCGCAGCACCGGGTATGCGGCCGCCCCTGCCGCCACCGAGGCCACTATGCCCCGGCGGGTCAGGTCCACCTCCCTCTTCTGCTCCGCCGGCGTCGCACCGAAGAAGCTGACGGCCTGCACCGGACAGACCGCCTGGCACTGCAGGCAGAGGGTACACTCGCCGTTGAGCGTCTGGCGGCCGTCCGGCGATATGCAACCCATCGGGCAGGCGTCGGCGCACCGTCCGCACTCGATGCACGCCTCGCTCACCGATCGCTTGGTGACGGCCGGCTTTGAAACCAGCGCGTAGAGGGCGCCGAGAGGACACAGGTAACGGCACCAGAACCGGCGGCGCACAAATCCCAACCCCAACAGGCACAGCAGCACGACCAGCGTCAGAACGTGAAGCTGGAAGGCCGGATCCGTGCGAACCAGCAGCGCTCCCCGCACGGCTGCGCTCCCCGCGGCCCAACCCAGAGCCCCGAATGCCGCCACCAGCGCATGTGCGACGTAGGAATGAATCACCAGCACGTAGCTGCGCACGGCGATGCTGAGAGCGTCCAGAAGCCCGAAGAACGAAATCCCCAGGAACGCGCCGAGCAGGGAAGCGACCAGCAGGTAGTACTTGAACCGCCGGCCGGGCAGGTGTTCGAACTCGGGCCCATCGTCCTTTGCCTGGCCGACCTCATCGGCCTCGGGGCCGACCTCATCGGCGCGATGCCGACGCGATTCCCTGCCCGGGAAGCGAGCAATGAGACCATCGGCAATGTCGAGCGTGGCGCCAAGCGGGCACAGCCAACCGCAGAAGAAGCGACCCAGCACCAGGGCGGCGACCAGAAGCACGGCAGCGGGCCAGAAACTCCCTATCAACTGCCACGCCGAAATGGAGGCGCCAAGGCCGCTGAACGGACTGAACCGCATCAGCCAGTCGCCCCGCCATTGCGACCGGGCCAGCGCGGGCATGCGGGCAATGAAGACCAGGAACAGAACGAACGCCAGCGCCTGCGCGCCGCGCCGAACCCGTCGGGGCCAGAGCTGCCTGTTCTTCGCCACTGATTCCGCCCTATCCTGATGCAAGGAACAGGCGGTCGCCGTTGCGCCGCCACATGGAATCTACAGCAGCGCGCACCACAGGTCAAACGCAGCCCGCAGCTATCCTGCGCGCTCGTGCAAGCCCCGCAGGGGCGTCACAGAGATAGCCACGGGCCCGCCCGAGGAAACTGACGCAGCCGGGGGCGGCTGCGCTACATTCGCATTCGACGTAGCCCCGTGTAGCTCAGGCGCCCTCGCCTGAGTTCCGGCCATTCCCATCCGACGCAGCCGAGGGCGGCTGCGCTACATTACGAGCTGGGCCTCCGTCGCTCCTGTCGGAGCTTTGGAGCCTGAGGGGGCGGCTGAGCCACATTTTTCAACGGGCTGTTAGCTCAGCTCCAGCGCGCTCCGGGCGGCCCGCGCCGAGGCCCCGGCAACTGCGAACCCGTCCAGCGCCCGGCGCAGCTCGTTGCGGCACTCCCGGCGGGCGGCCTCATCCCGCAGGAATCTGAGCGCCTCGCGCGTCACCCATTCGACGTCGCAAGACGTCATCGGGCGCTCCGGGCATATGGTCCGACCGGCCAGCGTGTTCACGACGGACATGTGGGCGGTGGCCGTCATCGCCCGGGCCAGGAACATCAGCAGGGGCGAAACCCGGTAGAAAATGACCATCGGCGTCAACTGGCTGGCGACCTCGAGCGTGACGGTCCCGGACTTCGCGATGCAGAGTCTGCTGGCCCTGGCCAGCTCCGTCGGTTTCACGCCCTCCAGCACCGTCATCTCGGTCGCAGCGCCCTTCAGGTGCTCCCGAACGACAGGCACGACGCCCGAGGGGCAGACGGCCGCGAAGGAGACTCCGGGCACGGCCGAGCGGATGCGCCGGCAGCTCTCCAGGACAACGGGCAGGTGGGCGCGGACCTCCTGCCGACGGCTGCCGGGAAAGACGCCGATCAGGCTCGACCCGAACCTGTGCTTCAGCTCCGCCACTACCCGCTCCGACGGCGGGTCGCGCTCGATCTCATCGAAGAGCGGGTGCCCGACGTACTCCGCCTCAACGCCGTAGCGGCGGTAGAGTTCGGACTCGAACGGATAGATGAGACCGGCCCGGGAGACCCACTTCTTCAGCTTCTTGAGACGATAGGTCCCGTGCGCCCACACCTGCGGGGGGATGTAGTAGAAAACGGGCACCCGCCGCGCGGTGGCCGCCCTGCACAGATACATGTTGAATCCGCCGAAATCAACCGGGACGACCAGGTCCACCCGATGGT
>DAOVRD010000246.1 GCA_030628375.1 Planctomycetota bacterium | reverse complement strand
CTGCACGAAACCGTAGACCGACCCGGCGTCGGCCCGGGCCAGAGCCTCCAGGCGGGGGCGGTCTACGGTTTCGTGCAGGAGACTGCGGTGGTCGAACATCGTTTGCTGGTCCCGCCCAACGTGGGAGGCAAGGTCGCCAGTATCCAGCCCGAAGGTGAATACACCATTGCCGACGTCGTTTGCGTGCTGGAGGGGGACGGCGGGCGGATCGAGCTGACCATGAGCCAGAGGTGGCCGGCTCGCCGGGCACGCCCCTTCCGCAGAAGGAAAGCCAGCTCGCAGGTTCTGGTGACGGGTCAGCGCGTTATTGACACGTTCTTCCCCTTGGCGCGGGGCGGGGCAGCGGCCGTGCCCGGGGATTTCGGCACGGGCAAGACCATCCTCCAGCACCAACTGGCCAAGTGGAGCGACGCGGACATCGTGGTCTACGTCGGCTGCGGCGAGCGCGGCAACGAGATGACCGACATCCTCCGCACGTTCCCGGAGCTGGAAGACCCCCGCACCGGCCGTTCCCTGATGGAGCGCACGGTGCTGATCGGCAATACTTCGAACATGCCGGTGGCGGCGCGCGAGATCTCCATCTACACCGGCGTGACCATCGCCGAGTACTACCGCGACATGGGCTATGCTGTGGCCCTTATGGCGGACTCGACCAGCCGGTGGGCCGAGGCCCTCCGGGAGGCGAGCAGCCGGCTGGAAGAGATGCCCGCCGAGGAAGGCTTCCCCGCGTATCTGGCGGCGCGGCTGGCGGAGTTCTACGAGAGGGCCAGCCTGGTGGAGACGTTTTCGGGCCAGGAGGGCAGCGTCACGATCGTCGGCGCCGTCAGTCCCCCCGGAGGCGACTTCAGCGAACCGATCACGCAGCATACCACGCGGTTCACACGCTGTTTCTGGGCCCTGGCCCCCGGCCTTGCTCACTCCCGCCATTACCCCGCCGTGAGCTGGCTGGAGAGCTACAGCGGCTACCTGGACGACGTGGCGGACTGGTGGCAGCGGTTCAACCCCGACTGGAGCGCCCTGCGCGAAGAGATGATGAACCTGCTGGTGGAAGAGGACAAGCTCCAGCAGATCGTCAGGCTGGTCGGGCCCGACGTCTTGCCTGAGCCCCAGCGCCTGGTCTTGCTGGTGGCCGACATGTTCAAGACCGGTTACCTGCAGCAGGATGCGACCGACGAGATTGACACTTACTGCGATCCGCGCAAGCAAGCGATGCTGCTGGAGGGGTTCGTGAGCTTCTACCGTTCGGCCCGTCGGCTGGTCGAGCAGGGAATGCCGGTCGCTCATATCCGCGAGCTGAGCGTGGTGCAGGACCTGGTGCGGGCGAAGTCCACCATCAGGAACGATGACGAGAAAGGTCTCCAGGTTCTCCTCAATGCGATTGAGGAGCAGTTCAATGAGTTGGAGAAGCAGCACTCATGATGCGGGACAGCCCGGTGCTGTACGTGGGAGTTGATCGAGTTGACGATCCCCTGATCTTCGTCTCGGGCGTGCACGGTGTGGGCCTTGAGGAGACGGTGGAGGTGCTGGACGAGGAGGGGACGCCCCGGCCCGGCACCGTGCTGGAACTGAACGGCGATACGGCCGTGGTGCAGGTGCTGGGCGGCACGGTCGGGCTGTCCGTAGCCGCCACGCGTATCCGCTTCCGGGGCGGGCCGCTGAGCGTCCGCGTCAGCGAGGACATGCTTGGGCGCGCCTTCGACGGGCTGGGCCGGCCCATAGACGGGATCCCCGCGCCGCTGGGAGGCGAGGTCCGGGAGGTCCGCGGCGCTCCCATCAATCCGGCCGCCCGCGCCTATCCGAGCGACTTCATCCAGACCGGCGTCAGCATTATTGACGGCTCCAACAGCCTGGTGCGCGGGCAGAAGCTGCCCATCTTCAGCGGCAGCGGCATGCCTCACCACCGGCTGGCCGCACAGGTCGTTCGTCAGGCCACGCTGGCGGGCCAGGAGGAGTCGTTCGCCGTCATCCTGGTCGGCATGGGCATAAAGAACGACGAGGCGGATTTCTTCCGCCACAGTTTCGAGCGCGTCGGCGTGATGGGCAGAGTGGCGCTGTTCCTCAGTCCGGCAGACGCGCCGAGCGTGGAACGCGTGGAGACGCCGCGTGTCGCCCTGACCCTGGCGGAGTACCTGGCTTTCGAGAAGGACATGCACGTACTGGTGATCCTGACCGATATGACCAACTACTGCGACGCGCTGCGGGAAGTGAGCAGCGCGCGCGACGAGATACCTGCGCGCAAGGGATACCCGGGGCATCTCTACAGCGATCTGGCCGCCCTTTACGAGCGGGCCGGTCGCCTTCAGGGCTGCGAAGGGTCCATCACGCAGATGCCGATCCTGACCATGCCCGCTGACGACATCTCGCATCCGGTCCCCGACCTGACCGGCTACATCACCGAAGGGCAGATCGTCTTTGACCGGTTGCTTTTCCGGCGAGGTGTCTATCCGCCGGTGGCCGCGCTGCTCAGCCTTTCGCGACTGATGAAGGACGGCGTGGGGGAGGGCACGACGCGCGAGGATCACATGGCCATATCGAACCAGCTTTACGCCGCTTACAGCAGGGTGGAATCGGTGCGCGGGCTGGCCTCCGTCATCGGCGAAGAGGAACTGTCCCCCATGGACAGACAGGTCCTTCAGTTCGGCGAAGCGTTCGAGATGCAGTACGTGAATCAGGGCGAGGACGAGAACCGATCCCTCCAGCAGACGCTGGACGTGGCGTGGGAGGTGGCCGGCATTCTGCCGCGCGGTGAGCTGTCCCGGCTCAGTGCGGACCTGCTGGACCGGTATCACCGCCGGCAGGAGAAGGAGCCGACGGCTGAACAAGACCAGCCCCCGCAGGAGTAGCCGCTCAGATGCCACCGTTGAACATAGCGCCGACGCGAAGGAACTACCTGGAGATCCAGAGGGCGCTGGAGCGCACACGGGAAGGTCACGACCTGCTGGAGCAGAAGAGGCAGATACTGGTCCTTGAGTTGGTGAGGCAGGTGGAGGCGGCCGGACGCGTCAAGGACGAGATAGCTCAGACCATGGCCCTCGCCTACGATGCGCTGTGGAAGGCGAGCGTCCGGTCCGGCATCTCCGGCCTGCTCAGGCAGAGCTGCGGCATTGTCATGGACCACTCCCTGCTGGTCCGTTCGCGCTCGGTGATGGGCGTGCCGGTGCCGCAGATCGAGTGCCGGCCGGAAGCGCTCGGCCTTCAGTTCGGGCTGACCGACGGCCGCAGCTACACCGACCGGGTGCTGGGCAGGTTCCTGGCGTCGCTGACGTTGATTGCGGAGCTGGCGGAGGTGGAGAACGCCGTCTTCCGACTGGCCCGTGAGATTCGTCGCACTCAGCGACGGGTCAACGCTCTGGAGAAGGTGTACATTCCCCAGTATGAGGAAGCACTCAAGTACATTGACGCGGCTCTTGCCGAGCGGCAGCGTGAGGAGTTCATCGTGCTGCGCAAGGTCAAGCGCAAACGTCAGGCCGCCGCTCTCTTGAAGCCTGGCGCGCGCCGCGGGTCCGCCCGCGCCGCAGCCCCGGAGGTGCGCTGAGCCATGAGCAAACGCACCTATTCCACGATCCTGTTGTTCGCTGAGGGCAGCGACGAAGGCATGAAGGCGGCCAGAGAGGCGATCGGCCTCGCCACCGACGAAAAGGCCGCCCTCATCATCGCGTCCGTGGTGGACACCAGCACCTTGAGGCAGTTGCTGACGTCTCGCATCTTCATTGAGGAAGAGATGCGAGAGTACGAGCAGGCACTGGAGAAGTCCTGCCGCAAGCGTATGAACTACCTCGCGCAGCTCGCCGACAAGGCGGGGGTCAAGAACCGAACCGCGCTGCTGAGGGGAGCTTGCCACAGCGCCATCCTGCGCGAGCAGGTGGAGCGTAAGGCCGATCTGCTGGTGATGGGGGCTTTCCGCGCCAGCACCGCCAGGCGGGACCTCATGGCGCACGAGAAACAGCTCATCATTGATGAGATCCCGTGTCCCGTGCTGCTGGTCCGCTGAGCGTCAGCCTGCCCGGCTACGGCTGCGAGGCCCCTTAGAATGCCTAACAGAACTAACCGCAGAGATCGCAGAGGACGCGGAGAAAGCCAAGAGACGGGTCCGCAACAGCTTCTCTGGGCTCTGCGCTCTCTGCGTCCTCGGCGGTGAATCCGTTTTGTTGCGGGCTTTTGGGGTAAGTGAAGTCGGAGGAACGGTCTCGTGTCTTCCGCAGTCAGAATCGGGATGATGTGTTTGCTTGCGGCGATGCTGCCGGGCGTCATCGCCGCCGGCGGGGAGGGCGCAGCGATGCAACGCGAGGACGGATACCGGGGAATCTGGTTCGAACTCGGCCAGAAGAGCGCACACGGGGACAAGTACTCCGGCGGGCTGGGCACCTACACGGCCAAGCACGTGCCGCTGGCCGTCCACGCCCCGGAGGTCGAGAAGACGTTCTTCGTCTGGGGAGGCACGGTGAAGGGCCGGCGGCACCTTCTGGCGATGGTCTCGTACTACGACCACAGGACTGGAACCGTCCCGCGGCCCCTCGTCGTCCACGACAAGCAAGGGGTCGCCGACCCGCACGACAACCCGACCATCTGCCTGGACGAGCGGGGGCATGTGTGGGTCTTCGTCGCCGGGCGGGCCACCGTGCGGGACGGCTTCAAGTACCGCAGCCGCGAACCGTACAGCATTGACGCCTTCGACCTGGTCGAAGTCCACAAGGGCATGTGCTACCCGCAGCCGTGGTCGGTGGAGGGCCAGGGCATCCTGCTGCTCTTCACGAAGTACACGGCGGGCCGGGAGTTCTACTGGCAGACAAGCGCCGAGGGCGCGGCCTGGAGCGAGGAGCGCAAGCTGGCCGGGTTCGGCGGGCATTACCAGGTGAGCTGGGAGCGCGACGGGCGCGTCATCACGGCGTTCAACTGGCACAAGGACGGCCGGCCCGACAGCAGGTCCAACCTTTACTTCCTCCAGACCGACGACATGGGGCAGACGTGGAAGACGGCCGCGGGCGGGGCCGTCGCCACACCGCTGACGGCCGTGGACAATCCCGCTCTGGTGCGCGACTACCGGGCCGAAGGCCGGCTGGTATACATGAAGGACATCAACTTCGACACGGACGGCGCGCCCGTCATCCTGCACATCACCAGCGCCGACCACCGCCCCGGCCCGCAGGACCCGCCGCGCGAGTGGGTCACCGCCCGCTGGAGCGGCGGCGAGTGGGAGTTCCGCACGGTCACGAAGGCTAACCACAACTACGACATGGGCTCGCTCTACGTCGAAGCGGACGGCACGTGGCGCATCATCGCCCCCACCGAGGTGGGGCCCCAGAAGTGGGGGACCGGCGGCGAGATGGCCATGTGGACCAGCCGCGACAAGGGCCGGACCTGGACCAAGGTCAAGGACCTGACCGCAGGCAGCGAACGCAACCATGCCTACGCGCGCCGTCCCGTCAACGCCCATCCGGACTTCTACGCCTTCTGGGCGGACGGAAATGCCGACCACTTCTCGGACTCGTTCCTGTACTTCACGACCCGGCGGGGCGAGGTGTACATGCTCCCGCCCGTTATGGAAGGGGACTTCGCCAGGCCGATCGCGTTGCCGTGAGCCGATAGTCCGGACGCTTCGTGCGCTGAAACAGACTTTTCACCGCGGCGTTCTGCGCGGTGAGGTATTCTTGAGGAGGTGATGATGAACGAGGGGCTTGAGCTTTTGATGACGCGCCGCAGCGTCCGCAAGTACACGGACGAGGCCGTCAGCGACGAGGATGTGGAGAAGCTACTGCGGACGGCGATGGCCGCGCCCTGGGCCGGCAACGAGCAGCCGTGGCATTTTGTCGTCATCCGTGACCGGCACACCATGCGCCGCATCATGGAGGTGCATCCTTACTGTTCGATGCTCGATCACGCGCCGCTGTGCGTCGCCGTGCTGGCGGAACTTGCGCTCGAGAAGCACGACGGGTACTGGGTGCAGGACACGTCTGCGGCAACGCAGAATCTCCTCCTGGCCGCGCACGCGTTGGGGCTTGGCGCCGTGTGGTTGGGCGTGCATCCCGTGAAAGAGAGGGAGGAGGGGATCAGAGAGATACTCGGCCTGCCTGAGGGCGTTGAATGCCTCTCGCTGGTTGCCGTCGGCCACCCGGCCGAGCACCCCGGCCCGGCCGACCGCTATGATCCCTCCCGCATGCACCACGAAACCTGGTGACTCGTATAACCCGAAACTACCGAGACACCCTCCTTTGCCAAGTCGCCGACGCTTCAAAGCTATGGCGATAGCGCCGCTGCGGAGGGCAGACGGAGGACATGGAAAACGGAGTACAATGAACCACGACGAACGCAACGTGAGCCAAAGATGTGAGGATCGCGTAGGCCATGTAGTGCTCTGTCAATCCACCAATGACGGGTAGGG
>DAOVRD010000010.1 GCA_030628375.1 Planctomycetota bacterium | reverse complement strand
CTTCGGTGAAAAGGATGTTGCCTTCGCGGCCCAGAAGCCACCCGAGCAACTTGCCGTTCCGCTTGACCGACCGGTCCTTGGCGTCGTCATTGATCTCGTCCCCCGGCTGCCGCTCGAACGGCACCTGCTCGCCGTGCTCAATTCGGCCGGCTTGCACCGTGATCCCGATGATGTGGGGGGCCACCGTCCCCACGTGGAGCACTTCGGGCCGTTCCTCTCCCCGGGCGGCCGCCGCGGAAGCGAGCATTGACAGCAGTGGTATAAAGCTGCATAACATCACCGTTCTCTTCACCTTTTCCCCCTTGGCCGCTGAAGGCAAGTGGCGCGTGCGGCCGCCCATTATACGCGGTGTGCAGGTATCATCAAGACGCCTGCGACGGCTCGCCGGTGGCGGCCTGGCCGCGTTCGGACGGGAGATTGGAATAGATGCTTGAGGCCATTCTTTCAGTTCCCGTCATCGTGAAGGTGTTCGGGGCATTGTTCCTGATGCTCGCCGTGAACCGCTTCTGCCGCCACCTGATCGTCTCCGTCGCTCTTGGTGCGCTGGCGCTGGGGTTATGGTCGGGGCATTCGGGCGGTGCGATGTTCGACATTGCGTGGACGCGCTTGTCGTCGGCCGGGACTCTGTTCCTGATGCTCATCGTGTTCCAGGTCATCTGGCTCAGTTCGCAGATGTCGGCCACCGGCATCATGGGGGACCTGGTGGACGCGGTGCGGGCCCGCGTGTCGCAGCGCGCGGCGGTGGCTGTGCTGCCGGCCGTCATCGGCCTGCTGCCGATGCCGGGCGGTGCCCTGTTCTCGGCACCGCTGGTGGACAGTTGCGACACCGACGGCACTATGTCGGCGGGCCTCAAGACGCAGACGAACCACTGGTTCCGCCACATGTGGGAATACTGGTGGCCCCTCTACCCTGGCGTGCTGCTGGCCCTGGAGATCACGGGGCTCGAGGTCTGGCAGTTCATGCTGCTGGGGGTCCCGCTGAGTCTGTGCGGGCTGGCGGCGGGCTACGTGTTCTTGCTGCGGCGGGTCCCGCCGGGGGGCCGGGCCGAACCGGCGGAGGCGCACTCGGAGGCACGGCCCAACTTCTTCGCGCTGGTGCTGCCCATCGTGGTCGTCATCGGCTGTTATGCGGCGATCGGGCTCTCCTATGCGGCTGTCCGGCTGGCGTTGCCGGAAGTCCCGGCGCTGAACCGATATGTCCCGATGGTTGTCGGCCTGTTCGGTGCGATGCTGGTCCTTCAGCGCCAGCGGCCGATCGGCGGAAAGCAGTGGCGCGACGTCCTGCTCTCGAAGCGGGCACTCAACATGGCGGCCATCGTCGCCACTGTGAGCGTTTACGGCGCCTTTATCGAGGCGAAGCTGGCGGACGGCGGGTCGCTGGTCGAGCACATGAGATTGGAGATGGCTGACTGGGGCATTCCGATGATGGTCGTTATCATGCTGGTGCCGATGGTGGCCGGCCTGGCGACGGGGCTCTCGGTGGGGTTCGTTGGGGCCAGTTTCCCCATTGTCATCAGCCTGCTGGGGGAGCAGCCGCCCCTGGGCGTCCTGCTCTCGACGACGGTGCTGGCTTATGGCTTCGGCTTCGTGGGAATGCTGCTGTCCCCCGTGCACGTGTGCCTCATCGTGGCCAGCGAGTACTTTAAGACCCAGGTGCTTCGCAACGTGGCGGGGCTACTCAAGCCGGCGGCCGTCATGCTGGCGGGGTCGCTGCTCTACCATCTGGTGCTTCGCTGGATCGGGGGATGAATACGCGGCCATCTGAATGCGCGATGCTCCGGCGGCATTGCTAAGAGTAGCGGGCGGCCTGCCACCCCGAGCTACGACGGCCCGGCTGTGCCGGAATCGTTCTCGTAGGGGCGGTTCGCGAACCGCCCCTACACCCGGAGGCCGCAACGCCTGCCCTACCGGCTTGAGCACATCCCGCATGTATGTGGTTTCGTATTTAGGGCCATTGCCTACCCGCAGGCGGCCGCGATCCGGGCGAGGAATTCCCTGTTGGCGTCGTCCCTCTGGTTCTCGTAGGGGCCGGGGCTCTGCGTGACGACCAGGTCGAGGCTGGGGCAGACCCAGATGTGCTTGCTGCCCGCGCCGCTGGCGGCGAAGGAATCGCGCGGAAGGGACGGCCAGAGCTTGCCGTAGTCGTTGGTCCAGAATGCGTAGCCGTAGCACCACTGCTCCTCTGGGCAGTTGGCCTTTATGTCGGGCGCCGTTTGAGTGGCCTCCCTCATCCAGTTCTCCGGGATGACGTGCACGTTGCCCCACCGCCCAAAGTGCAGCCACAGCAGACCCATGCGGGCCATGTCGCGCGCGCTGGCGTAGCACTGGGTGTAGTTGCCGAAGATGTTGATCAGGCTCTCCGCAGGGAGATCGAAGTTGGTGAACCCGTAGCTCCACACTCCCCCGATGGGGTTGCGGATTCTGTCCTCGATCGGCTTTCCCAGGCCCGGCAGCCGCTGCGGGTCCGTGCTGTCATAGAGGCCGTAAGCCGTGGCGATGGCGTGGCAGAGGATGTTCATCCCGAACGTCTGATAGTGGAAGACCGAGCCAGGCGTTTCGCCCGGTTTCATGTAGCCGGACGTGTTGCTGATGAGCTGGCGGAACGTGATGCCCCGGTCTTCGGGCCTGGCGAACCGGCCCGGCTTTGGCCCGCGGCCTTCCGGCACGTCCATCATTTCCGCGTAGTAGTCAACCGCTTTGTCGTCTGCCGAGCCTGCCCTGCCTTCGGCGATGGCGATCCCGAGCATGGAGGAGTAGAGCGACTTGGCCGCGGATGCCATGCCCAATTGCTGGTCGGTTGCGACGCCCTGCTGCCATTCGGCCACCACGCGGCCCTGCCGCACGACCACTGCCCGGTAGGGGCGCTCGCCGGCCTGGGCCTCGAGCAGCTCCCGGGCCGCTTCGAGCTTGTCGGGTGACACGCCCGCGTCCTGCGGGTCGGCCTGCTCCCATTCGTCGCCGGGAAACGTCTGCTCCATTCGCGGGGTTCAACCTCAATTCGTTGGAGGCTCTGCGTCCGGCTGATCGGCCTCCTTCGGCAGTGCGATGACCTGGATGCGCCTTTCGCCGGTCACGTATTTCCCGAGGACTTCCAGCAGATCGTAGCGCGTGTACGTTGTGTACTTCTCCCTGGCTTCCTTTACGTCGGACAGCTTTGTGCCGTGGTAGTCCAGGTCGGCCAGGATGCTGGCCCAGTACCTGGGCTCCTTCTGCGATGTTTCGATGCGATTGGCGAACTGTTTGCGGACCACATCCATTTCATCTTCGGTCGGGCCCTCTGTGGCGAAGTCCGCCATGACGCTTCGCGTCAGTTCAGCCGTTTCGGCTGCCGTCTCCGGGTCGGCCGTGAGGAGGGCGACGAACTGCCCCATGCCGGCATAGGCTTTCGCCGGTCTCGCGATGCAGAAAGGCGAGTAAGTCAGACCGCGCCGTTCTCGGATTTCCTTGCGCAGCCTGGTGCTCAGTATTTCGGCGGCGATCTGCAAACAGCGCCGGTCCTTCAGACCGGTCCAGTCGGCGCCGCGCCAGCCGACCATCGCTGTGGCCTTCGGCGTGATCGTGTCCACCTCTACGGTAGATGACAGCGGCCCCGGCCCCTGGCGGACCTCGCGGAGGGGCTGGATGGTCGGGTCGGCGCGCGGCCTTGGCGGCAGCGATCCCAGGTACTTCCGGGTCAGTTCCAGCGCGCGGTCGCGGTCCAGGTCCCCGACGAAAGAGACCTCGACGGGCGCGCTCCGGATCATATCCTCCAGCCATTCCTGGCCCTGTTCCAGGGTCAGCGCATCCACCTGCTCCTGTGTCGGGAACCTGAGCCGAGGGTCATCGCCGCTCAACAGGACATCGGCTCTCTCGACCATCTGGTCCCTGACATTGGTCTTGCGCTCTTCGATCGCTTGAGTCATCCGCTCCTTCCACACTTTCAGAGCCGCCGGCTCGATGCGCGGCTCCGTCAGCAGCAGATACGCCAGGCGGAGTCCCTCTTCCAGATCGTCCGGTGTGGCCTCGATGCTGACGGTGACGGCATCCCTGCTGACGCTGCCGCCAATGCTCACCTTCTTGCCCGTCATGAAGTCCCGGATCTGCGTGGACGTCAGCTCTTGCGAAGCGGGCCGCTTCAGTGCCAGTGCCGCGACGCTGGTAACGCCGTGATTCTCAACGGTTTCCCGAATGGCGCCGCCGGCCAGGGTGATATTGACCAGCACCGTGTCTTTCTTGTAATCCATGTTGCGCAGGTGGGCGCGGACCCCGTTGCTGAGCGTGACCGACAGGATCTCCAGGTCCCGTTCTTCTTCCTGCTCGACCACCATGCCGGGCGCGGGCTCCCGTTCGAGCAGGCTCGTGATGCGTTCCTTGACGGCCGGGGCCTCGACGTGGGCAGCTTCGACTTCCTTCTCCAGGGCCAGCAGCGTCTCCTCGGAGGGCGCCTCCAGCCCTTCTCTTTCCGGCAAGATGACCAGAATCAGGCGCGCGTCTGCGCTGAAGTTCTGCCGAAACGCTCCCCAGACCTCGTGGCGCGTGAAGGTCGGGATAAGCGACTGTGCAAGTTCCAGCTTCTGGACGGCCGAGATCGGCGTGCGGCCCTCGCCGACGCACTCGTTCATGTAGCGGAGGAAAAAGCGCTGGTCGCGCGTGGACTCGACGCTGGCCGCCTTTTCGAGAGCGGCGACCGTGGCCTTCTTCGCGTCCTCGAACTCCTTGTCGCGGAAGGCGTGCTGACGCGCCCGCCGCAGTTCGGTCAGCAGCGACCGCAGCATGGGCTCCCATTTGTCGGGTTTGCCCTCGGCTTCTGCGTCTATATACGTCATGATACCCAGGACGCGCTCCTTGCTGACCGCGGCGTCCTGGAAAGGAGCCGTTCCCTCCCGGACCATATCTCCCAGGCGCCGGTTGACAATCCATGTGCCCAGACTGTCCACCAGGGCCCTGCGGAAATCGCCAACCGTAGCGAACTCTTCAAGCGGTCGGACCGAGACCGCGCTCACTTCGGCTTCGGTGATCTCGGGATCGGTCATCACCGCGGCGCGGGTCCTGGTGTAGGGCTTGACGCCCGCGTCGGCGTTCGGACGCGCATACGCCGCGAACTGCCAGTCGGTGAAGGCGTCGGCCACCAGTTCTTCCATGACGGCCGCGTCTATGTCGCCCACGATGAGCAACGTGGTGTTGTCAGGCCTGTACCAGGTCTTGTAGTAGCTCTCGAAATGACCGTGTCCGACGACCTTGATTACCTCTTCCTTGCCGATGGGCAGCCGTTCCGCCACGCGCGAACCCGGCAGCAGGATGGGCAAGCACTCTTCGAATATGCGCTGGGACGGGCCCTTGCGCGCGCGAAGTTCCTCCAGTACCACGCCGCGTTCCTTGTCTGCCTCCTCCTGCAACAGGCTCAGTCGGAACGCGAAGTCCGCCATGCACAGAAGCCCTTTGCGCAGCGTCTCTTCCTTCGTGTCGGGAAGCGTCAGCCTGTAGGTGGTCTGGTCGAAGCCAGTGGATGCGTTCTGGTGCCGGCCGAAGGTGAGCCCGATGGACTCGAAGTACTTGATCAGCGTGCCGGGCGGGAAGTTCTTACTGCCCCGGAACGCCAAATGTTCCAGAAAGTGGGCCAGCCCGCGCTCGTCCTCCTCTTCATTGATGGAGCCGCTGTCCACGTGCAGCCACATTCCGACCCGGTCCGGCGGCGTCTTGTGTTCGCGTATCCAGCAGTTGAACCCGCTCGGCATCTCCACCATGTAGACTTCCGGGTCCACCGGGAGCGGATCGTCCAGGTCCAGCCCAAGCGCCCGGACCGGCCTGGCCAGCAAGGCGATCGGGAGGATCAGCGCGACGAACAAGCGACGGGGCCAGCCACGATCGTCCATCTGGGGTCTCCTTCGGCTCCTGCTGTCTCGGTGCACAGGAGGGCATTATACATGCTCGCCGCACACCATCAAACCGGACCCTCTTGCATCCAGACGTTGAGAGGGGACTCTGTTGGCTGTAGAATGGCTGGCCTGGGCCTACGGCGCGTTCTCGCCGCAGGTCGTCCTGCGCGGTCATTGGAGCTGACGACGAGCATGAGGGCAGGTGTGTGTCGGGTGTTGTTGGTGGCGGTTGCTGCCTTGGCATTGGGCGTCCTGGCGGCTGAGGCATGCGAGATGCCGCTCTACCAGTATTCGCTGGAGTACTGGCCTCGCGAGAGTTACTGCGTGTTCGAGTATTACGGCCCGGAGATGGCCGGAGGAGCGGACGTGGCCGGATTGGTCGCTGGGTCAGCCGGTGGCGGGAAGGCGAACGTGGAGTTCCGCCGGGCCGACGTCACGCTGCTGGCGGATGCTCATCCAGGTTCCCTGGTCAGGCGGGTCTGGGAGAGGCACGAGGGGCTGGCGGCCCCGTTCTGCGTCGTCGTGGCGCCGAACGGGAGCGAGATCTTCGCCGGGCCGATGGGGACGCGGGACGCGGAGCTGCTCGTGCGTTCCCCACAGAGGCACAGACTGGCTCAGCTCCTGGCCGAGGGCAAGGAGGGCCTGCTGCTCTTGCTGACGGGTTCCCACCCGGACGCGAGCAACAGGGCCCGGCAATCGGTGGAGACGGCGCTCCAGCAGGCCGGGCAGGCGGGCCATGACGTCGGCTGGATGGTTGTGGACCGGCAGGACCCCGATGAGGTGTGGACAGTGCGCCAGCTCCTGGCAGTGAGGCCGGATCTGGCCCTGATTGGTGAGCCGATGCTTTTCGGCGTGTTCGGCAGAGGGCGGGTTGTCGAGCCTCGCGTTGGCGAGCAGATCACGGCTGGCGCCGTGGCGGATCTCATCGAATTCTTCAATGCCCCTTGCGCTTGCGACGTGGTGTACGAGATCCTCAGCGTTGACTTGCTGACGGACTTCCATTGGCCGGTCGCTGCGTCGGAGGGGCCGGTGGAGGACGAACGTCCCTACTACTCGCTCTTCGCGCCGCCGCCCCGCCCTCAGCAGATCGAGTCACCTGCGGCTGCCCCGACGCCCGCTGTGGCGGCGCCGGCCGGCGGTGGCCTGTTCCGCAATGCGCTCGTAGCGCTGGGATGTCTGGCCGTGGTTGCCTTTACGGCCGGGTTTCTGGTGCTGAAGCGGCGGACGGGGTCGTAGCTGCTCGGCGCAAGCGAAGGGATACGAGGAGTCTACAAGGATGTCGGTTTTTCGTCTCATCGTTCGGGAAATCCTCTATCGGAAGCTGAACTTCCTGCTTGGGTTGACGGCCATTGCGGCGGCGACGGCGCTTTTCGTAGGGACGCAGACGCTTTGCGTCGTGATGAATCGCGAGACGACTCGCCTGATGCGCGACATGGGTTTCAATCTGCTGATCCTGCCTGAAGGCGCAGACATGGCTCAGTTCTGGAGCGCCGATTACGCGCAGCAGGAAATGCCCGAGCAGTACGTCCGCGACCTGGCGAACTCCCGCATTGTGACCGTGCGACATCTGGTCGCCCAGCTCCAGAAGAAGGTCCAATGGCGCGGCCGCGTGGTGCTGTTGACGGGCATCCTTCCCGAGGTGCAGATGGCCCACCGCAGCAAGAAGCCGCCTATGGGCTTGCACATCCCACGGGGCGAGGTCCACCTGGGCTACGAGCTTGCGCGCGCGTTCGACCTGAAGCCGGGCGACACGATAGAGCTGGAGGGGGAGGAAGGCCGAACGTTCACGGTATCCCGATGCATCGAAACGCCCAGCGGGAGCAAGGACGACATCCGCATCTACGCGCACCTGCGCGACGTCCAGGAACTGCTGGGGAAGCCGGGCAGGATCAACGTCATCGAGGCGCTCAGTTGCCTGTGCCCTGACATCGGAGATGCCGACAGGCTCGGCCGCATAAAGGAGGATGTGCACGACGTCTTGCCCGGCACCCAGGTAAGGCTGGTGCGCAACATCGCCGTGGGCAGAGAAAGAACGCGGAGGATGATCGAGAGGTACGCGGCGCTCGTGATGCCCGGCGTCCTGCTGGTCTGCGCCCTGTGGGTTGGCATGCTGGCCCTGGGCAACGTGCGCGATCGCCGGGCGGAAATCGGCATTCTGCGCGCTGCCGGCGTGGGCAGCAGCAAAGTGGCCGCGCTTTTCCTGGGAAAGGCTGTGGTATTGGGACTCGCGGGCGCGATCCTGGGCTTTTTCCTGGGAACGCAGTTGATATTGCACTTCGGCCCGCGGTTGTTCCCCGTGACGGCCCAGCACGTCGCTCCCGTATACTCGTTGCTGGCGTGGTCAGCAGCCGGTGCGCCCGCTCTGTGCGTGCTTGCGGGCTACGTGCCGGCCATGCTGGCCGTGACGCACGACCCGGCTGTGGTGCTCAGAGAGGAATGATGGCGTGATCGAGCTGGCAGACGTCAGCAAGCTCTACCGCAAGAGCGGAGAAGATGTCGTGGCCCTTGGGCCGATGAACCTGTCGGTGGCCAGAGGGGAGTTCGTCGCCGTGCGCGGTCCGAGCGGCAGCGGCAAGACCACACTGCTGCTCATGGTTGGCGGAATGATCCGGCCGACCGGCGGCGAGGTGCGAGTGGGCGGGGTTGACGTCTACGGCCTGTCCGCGCGTGAGCGATGCCGATGGCGCGCCCGCACGGTGGGGTTTGTTTTCCAGATGTTCCATCTCCTGCCCTACGCCAACGTGTTGGAGAACGTCCTTACGCCCATGCTGGCCGGCGCGGCCGTGACGCCGCGCGGCGCTCTGGAGCTACTGGACCGGTTCGGCCTTTCCGATCGGATCAAACACCGTCCCTCCGAGTTGAGCACGGGCGAGCGCCAGCGTGTTGCGATTGCGCGTGCGCTGCTGAACCGGCCCCCCCTCGTCCTGGCGGATGAGCCGACCGGCAACCTGGATCCCGACAACGCGGCTGCCGTCATGGGGCACATCGCCGACTACCACGCGCGGGGCGGCACGGTGCTCCTGGTCACGCACGAGTCGGTCGCCGCCGGGCCCGCCCAGAGGGTGGTTGAATTGCCCTTTCCCTCCGGACGTTGATCGGTTCATGGACCGTCTTTTGGATTACGAGGAGTCGAGACCGTGAAGGACTGCAAGAGGCCGAGCTCGCTCCAGAGCTTACTCGCCTCAAAGGAGTTCCGTGGGCGCCTGGTGAAAAGGTCGCTCGTTCTGGGTGCGTGTTTGTGGCTGAGCTTCCACGGGCTTTGGGGCTGCGGGAAGGGCGCTGCGGAAGAGGTCCCCCTGCTCTGCTACGTTGGCGGCACGATGCGTCCGGCCACGGAGGAAGTCATTCGCCTCTACGAGGAGGAGACCGGCCGACGCGTAGACCTGGACTACGGGGGGTCGGGCGAGAACCTCATCAAGGTCCGCGTCCGGCAGCGCGGCGACCTTTATGTGGGCCACGACCCCTTCCTGGGACAACTGATGAGCGAGGGTCTGGCGGACAGAGGCCGGGCGCTTGCGTCGCTCACTCCCGTGATCGTCGTGCGCAAGGGCAACCCGGATGGCATCCGAGGGCTGGCCGACCTAGCCCGTGAGGGCGTCAAGGTCGGTCTCACGGACCCGGAGTACTCGACATTGGGTCACATCTGTCCGGTCATCCTCGACAGGGCGGGCCTCCGTCGGGAGATCGAGAGGAACGTGGTCACGCGCATGAAGATGGGCGGACAGGTGGCCAACGCCGTCGCCTTGGGCAACCTGGACGCCGCCATTGTTTGGAACGCGGTTGCCTTCCTGCGTCGGGACAAGTTGGACGCGATCCACATCGCCCCGCAGCATTTGCCCGACCCCGAGGTGGACGCTGTGACCACGGCCACCTACGGTCGGATCGACATGAGCCACGTGAGCGTCTTCATCGCCACGCTGAAGTGTTCGAAGCAGCCGGAAGCGGCACGTGCCTTTGCGGAGTTCGTCGCCTCGCCGTCCGGCCGGGAGGTGTTCGCGCGGCATGGATTCTCCCCGGCCCGAAGCGGCGAGGTGCACGTGCTGGGGGCCGAGCCACCGGGCGAGCCGGTGCTGCGCCTCTACTGCGGCGCCGGCCTCCGTCCGGCCGTGGCCGAACTGGTCGAGACGTTCACAGCCCTGACCGGCGCGGAAGTCGAGACGGACTACGCGGGCAGCGGCATGCAGGTCTCACGGATGAAGCTGCGACGGGACGCAGACCTGTTCATGCCCGGCGACGTCTGGTACCTGGAACAGGTCGAGAAGGACGGCCTGGTCGCGCGAAAGGTCATGGTCGCCTGTCTTGTCCCCGTGATCGTCGTTCAGAAAGGCAACCCGAAAGGGATCCGCGCGCTGGCGGACCTGACCCGTCCGGGCATCAGGCTTGCGCTCGGCAACCCCGAGGCATGCCAGATAGGAAGGTCGTGTGAAGTGATCTTTGCCAGGAACGGGATAGATCGGGCCGCCATCCGGTCAAACCTGGCGTTCGGCGGGGTCACGGTGAATGAGCTGGGTTTGCAGGTGAAAATGGGGGCCGCCGATGCGGCAATTGTGTGGGATGCCATCGCGGCCTACTACGCCGACAGTGTGGACGTTGTGCCCATCCCTCCGGAGCAGAACGAGATATCGCACGTTGCCATCGGCCTTCTGAAGTCTTCGCGGAACAGCGAGCTGGCGGAGAGATTCATGCAGTTTCTTGTTGGCGATACGGGCAGAGCCATCTTTCACAGGCACCATTACCTGACGTCGCCGCCGCAATAGCGAGGGGGGGGTCCGTTGCCGCCGCGTTCAAGCACATCGGTTGCAGGTCGTCGGCTCCACCCGCTCTCGGTGGTGACCGTTGGCCTGCTGGTCGTGTTCCTCGGCGCGGTCATGGCGCTCGTCGTGGCGGACCTCGCCTACACGGACCACAGAACGGTCTTGAGCCTGTTCCGATCCCGGGAGGTCCTGGCGGCGATCCGTCTGACCATCGTTACGTCGCTCATCACCCTTTGTCTTGTGGTTCTCTTCGCGGTGCCGGTCGGCTATGCGCTCAGCCGCTATCGTTTCCCGGGGCACACCGTCGCAGACACCATCGTGGACCTGCCGATTGTGCTGCCGCCCGTGGTCATTGGTGTTTCTCTGCTGGTCTTCTTTGCCACGAGGCCGGGCCTGTGGATTCAACGGCTCGGCTTCGATCCGCATTCGGTCATGGCCATTGTCCTTTGCCAGTTCTTCGTGTCGGTCTCCTACGCGATCCGGTCGGCCAAGGCGGCGTTCGACGCTGTGGATGAGCGTGTGGAGAACCTGGCACTGACGCTCGGATGCACTCGCTGGCAGGCCTTCCACATGGTGGCGCTGCCGATGGCCAGGCCGGGCCTGGTGGCCGGTGCCATCATGGCATGGGCCCGGGCGGTCGGCGTCTTCGGGCCGTTGATGGTCTTCGTCGGGTCCGTCCGCATGAAGACGGAAGTGATGCCGACCACCGTCTATCTCGAACTGTCGATAGGGCGGATCGAAGTGGCGCTGGCCGTGGCCCTGGTCATGCTTGCGTTGGCCAGCGTGGCTCTGGGTTTCATTCACTGGTCTGCTTCGGGCCGCAGGTGGTGGGGCATATGATCGAAGTGAGGGGCTTGTGCGTCGAGGCGGGTGACTTCCGGCTGCGGGACGTGAGCCTGGCCGTCGGGCCGGGCGAGTACTTCGTTCTCCTTGGCCCGACGGGCTCCGGCAAGACCGTTTTTGTTAGCTGCTTGTGCGGACTCATCCGGGCCGCCGGCGGGACCATCGAGATCAACGGCCGGGACGTGACCGACCTTGAGCCCAGGCTTCGGCGCGTGGGCTACGTCCCCCAGGACGGCGGCCTTTTCCCCCACATGACAGTTGCCAGAAACCTGACCTTCTCGCTCCGGGTCCGCGGGGTCGCGCATGACGGGGCCATGAAGCGCATCTTGCCGCTTGTTGAGAGCCTGCGCCTCGGGCCGTTGCTGGCACGTTCGCCGTCCAGCCTGAGCGGCGGGGAGCGCCAGATGGTGGCTGTAGGGAGGGCGCTGGCGGCCCGGCCCGAACTGCTGGTGCTGGATGAGCCGGTCAGCGCGCTGGACGGTCCGGCGCGGCGCACCGTCTGCTCGGAGATCCGCCGCGTCCATGAGGGGCTCAAGGTACCGAGCATTCACGTGTGCCACAACCTGGATGAGGCCCTGGCCCTTGCGGACCGCGCCGCCATCATAGACCGGGGCCGGCTCGTCCAGACGGGAACGATGGCGGAACTGATGGCCCGGCCCCGCAGCGAAGCCGTCGCCCGGCTCCTGGGCGCGGAGAACATCTTCAGCGGCACGGCCGTGCCTCGCGACGACGGACAATCCCTGGTCGTTCTGGCCGGACGCCACATCTATATTCCCGGACGGCACGAAGGGGCCGTCAAATTCATGGTGCGGCCCGAGTTGGCTCGTATCGTCACCGGGGAGCCGCAGACCCGCAGCGCGGTGCGTGCCGTCCTGGTTCGCGTGGAACCGCGTGGGCCATACAAGCGGCTGGAGTTTGATGCGGGGATCAGGATAGTGGTCTACGTGCAGGCCGGCCCCGGGGCCGGCGCGTTCGAGCCGGGCCGGGAGTTGGCGATCGAGTTCCCGGACGAGGCCATCTACGTCTTCCCCGGGGTGAAACCAAGGCAAACGGCGCCAATGAAAGAGGACAACGTCAATGCTTAGACTGGCCATCATCGGGGCCGGCTGGGCGGGCGTGAGACACGCCCGGGCAGTCAAAGAACTGGAGGGCGAAGTAGCCGTGTGCTCCATCGTGGACACCGATGAGGGGCACCTGGCCAAGCAGGCCGATGAGCTGGGGATTGCAGAGACGGCGACTGACTACCAGGACGTCCTGGAAGATCCATCTGTAGACGCCGTCTCGATCTGCCTCCCGCACGCGCTTCATTGCCCGGTCGCGGTCGAGGCCGCGCAGGCGGGGAAGCACGTGCTCTGCGAGAAGCCTCTTGCCATGACGGTTGAGGAGGGCAGGGAGATGGTGCGGGCAGCTCGCGAGAACGGGGTGAAGCTGTATGTGGCTGAGAGTGCCGTCTACGCGCCCCTGCCGAGGACGCTGCGCCGGGAAGTGCGGGCCGGTGAACGTCTCGGGCGGATGACGGCAGCGGTCTGCGCGACGGGATTCAGAGGGCTTGACTACGGTTATCCGGGGCGCCGTTCCTGGCTGTCAGAGCCAGATAGAGGCGGCTCGGGAACGTGGCTCCTGCATGGCATCCACACGGTCGCTCAAATCCGCTACATCTTCGGCGAGATCGTGAGCATTATGGCCACCGAGCACAAGACCGACGCCTTCCTGCGAGAAGATGTGGAAGGGACGGTGTGCGCCCTCATGCGGCTGGCCAATGGATGCGCCGTCCACCTGATCCAGACTCCTGAGACGAGAATCAGGGGGCCTGCGGGCGGTTACGTGGTCTACGGGACGCGCGCCACAATGCGGGCCTACGATGAAAGAGTCGAAGTGATCGGCGACGACGGAACAGTCACCGAAGTGGTGGAGTGCACGGTCCAGCACCTTTCGAGTTTCGCCGAGGAGATCCGGGCTTTCGCTGATTACATTCGGACCGGCGTGCCGGGCCCGACCACCGGAGAAAGTGAACTGCGCAGCCTGGCCGTTGTCGAGGCCGGCTATGAGTCCATGAGCACGGGCGGCCCTGTGAATCTGGAGCAACGCTATCCCGACATCTGGCTTGATGGCTCAGGCGAATTGGGAGACGGCTCGTAGGCTCTCGTCCTGCCGGCTTGACGGCAAATGCCAAGGTAAAGACCGTTTGGCCTCCACAACGAAATTGGCAGGTAAAGACCGTTGACAGGCAGGCGACAATGAGGTATAGTCTAATGCGGTATACTTCTAAACGCAGTAGGGATCATGGGCCTCAGTAACTGGAAAACGCAGCTCCGTAAAGGCCTGCTCGACCTGTGCGTCCTGAACTTCCTGGCAAGTGGCGAATACTACGGCTACGACCTGGTGCAGGAACTGAAGAAGATCCCTGCTCTGAGCATCCGCGAGGGCACGGTCTACCCCATACTGGCCCGCCTGGAGGAAGACGGGCTGGTGATCAGTGAGGTGCGACCTTCTGATGCCGGTCCTCCGCGCAAGTACTTCAACATCACCTCTGAGGGCAGACGGGCAGTCCAGGAGATGAACGAACACTGGGAGCGTATCGAGAGGGCCGTCAAGAGCTTCAGGGCCAACCCGCCCGGGGGGAAGAGATGAACGACGAGACAACGATCTGGCAGAAACTGAAAGCAGGCTACCTGCGGCGGGTTGAGGCCGCGCTCGCCACGGTGTATCACCCACGTAAACAGGAAGTGCTGGACGACCTGAGCCGCCACCTCGAGTTGCGGTTCGACGAGTTGGACCCTCAGCAACGTACTGCCGCGCGTTTGGAGGAACTCGTCGAGGAAATGGGCGCGCCGGAGGAGTATGCCGATTTGCTGGCGCCCGAGGGTGCACGACGTACCGGGTGGCCGATTCCTTGGCGGACAGTGTACAGGAACCCGCGGTGGCTGGCGTTGCCGGCTGTGATAGCTCTCCTGGTCGTTACTGCCGCCCAACCAGGTTTGACGCTACCTGTCTTCAGGGCGTTGAACGTCCTGCTATTCATGGGCGTCGCCCTGGCCCTGTTCATCCAGTACCGCCGGAGCCGCGACAACGGATTGCTGTGGCTGGCCGGGGCGCTCGTTGTATGGCCTCTCCTTCTGATGGCGATAGGATGGCAAAGCCGATCCCTCATAGACCGCGTGGCGGCAGGTCAGAAGGTCTGGCTCTGGCCGTTTTGCCTGGCTGCGAGGGGAGAGGTGTCACTGGGCATGGTCTTGGTGGCGGTGGCTTATTGGCAACGCTTCGTCACCTACGTCCTCCTGGTGGTGGGCATCATGAAGCTCAAGCTAAGTAGCGAGTCCGGCGAGAGACACCTGGAAGGTGCCCAGGAACCGAATGCCTGATGCCGGCTCTCACGGCCAACGGGACGGGCCCAGTTTATCCTGCACATCCTGTGCATCCTGTTAATATGATTGCCAGGTTGGCGGAGAGTTCGCGGGCGTAGGAGCCCGTCGGCATGGACAGAGATGAGATCGCAGACGTGAACGAACTACGCTCGCGGCTTCGGCAACCAGTAGCGGAAGACCGAGTCTTCCGGCGCGCCCTCCGGGTGCTCCTCGATGTGCCTCCTGTATGCCCGCAGGAAGTTCCCCTGGCTCAGTTCGTCCAGCATCTGGGCGCGCAGCGCAAGCGATAATGCGTTCGGCTTCACCAGGTATATCCTGTCGATGACCACCCGGTGGACCACGCCGCCGTCCTCGCGCGGCTCATCCACGGTGCGGGACCCGCAGACCGAGACATAGAGGCCGTGGACGCCGTCCGGGCCGCGCGCTGCGCAGAGCGAGTATTCGCTCATCTTGCCGTCCGTGACTTCGATCGCGAACGCGAACCGGCTGGCATGGGCCTCATAATAGGCATAGCCCCCGGCCGGCCAGTCGCGGCAGTCCTCCGCAAAGTGTGAGGAGCGGAACGAGACGCCGTTCTCTCGAATCATCTCATCCACCGGCGCAACGGCCTCTGCGATCAGGCGGCCGGCGCCCGGGCGCCGATGTCGTCGTCGGCGCCGTGCATCACTGCTTTCGTTCCCATTCATTGCCAACTCATCTCCACTCGTTGCCGGGGCCGTGTGCGTTCCGCCGGCAGCGCCAGGGGCGGTCCGGCCACCGGCTGTTGGCACGGGATCATACGTCGGCAGGGCGGCCGTCTCAAGTGGCAACCCATAACCCGCAGCGAAATCCTGGCCGCCCGGCGCCGTGGATTTGACTGGATACAGGAGAATGAGTATGCTGCCCCGCCATGCGTGTCTTGATTCTGCTCTGCCTGATGCTCGTCCCTTTCACGATCTCCAGCCAACGATGGGGGGCAGCAGTTATGCCATCGGAATTGCCTGAAGGCGAAGGCATCGCCGCGAAGTACCCCGGCGACCAGGACATCCAGCGAGACCCGGCCGTCGTCTTCGCGGACGACTTCGAGACCACTGAGACCGGCCCGCTCCCCGGCGGATTGCGCAAGGGCGACGAGAAGAAGTGGGACGGCTCCGGGGGCCTGTGCTCCGTCACGGAGCAAGCCGAGAACGTCCACAGCGGCAGCAAGGCCCTGGAGATGACGATCGTGCGGCCGGGCACAGGGAAACCCGGGGGCGCGGGCGTGCAGAAACACTTCGAAGAGGGCTTCGACACCCTCTTTTTCCGCTACTACGCGCAGTTCGACAAGGACGGCGACATCTACCACGGCGGGGCCCACAACGGCGCCGACATCGCCGCAAGAGCCCCAGGAGTTCCCCAGGCAAATCCCGGTATGCGCGCGGACGGCAGCAACAAGTTCACGGTCGTGCTGGACACCTGGCGCACCCGGGAGGAGATTCCCTCGCCCGGCTACCTGGTGACCTACGTCTACCACATGGACCAGGGCGGCCGTTGGGGCGACCAGTTCTTCCCCTCCGGGAGAGTCGTTCCCCCTGACAGGGAACTCTTCGGCGAGCAGTTCGTTCCCCGGCCCGATTTCATCCCGGAACAGGGCCGCTGGTACTGCTACGAACTGATGGTCCACGCGAACACGCCGGGCGAACGGGACGGGCGCATCGCCTACTGGGTGGACGGCGAGCTGCGTGCCGACTTCCCCAACCTGCGGCTTCGGAATGTGGAAAGCCTCAAGTCAAACCGCATCGGCCTGGGCATCTACACCCACAACCCCAGGACCAAGACGAACATCACGATGCGGTACGACGACGTGGTCGCGGCCACTTCGTACATCGGGCCCCAGGTGCCCGCCAGGTAGTCATAGGATTCATCCACGAGCGCGGCTTCGCCCGTGTGCTCCGAAGACGCGTCATGCCCGCTCGCTTTGCAGTTCCGTCAAGAGCTTCATTGCCCTGTCCGCGGCATCGGCAGGGACAAACAGGTGGTCATGATAGTAGGCCGAGACAGGATTCAGGCTGATGCCCGCCGAGGCAAGCTTGCCGGCCACGGCGGCGAGGAAGCCTACCGCGTGCAGGCTCGAATGCACGGACAGCGTAATCATCCGAGAGACGAAATCGTAATTGAGCCCCGCACCGTCGGCGACGTTCCTTTCAACGATGAGGGAAATCCCCCCTTCCTCGCGGAACCATCCGATCGGCTCAATCTTGAGTCGGCGGAATGACTCGGGCGAGGTCGTGCAGAAGACGAACTCGCCCTCCTGCAACTCGGGCCGCATATCTGCAAGCAGCCTCCGCAACTCCGTTTCACCGCTCATGTGTGCACTCCCCTTTCCCCGCGAAGAGGACGGACAGAACCCCGGTGGCCTCTCAACACAGCTTGCCCGCCTGGTAGACGGACTCAATCGCTGCCGGATCGCACAAGACGGTGATATCTCTGAGCGGATCTCCGCTGGTGACGATCAGGTCTGCGACCTTGCCGACAGATATGCTCCCGACCGCATCGGCAATACCCAGAAGCTCCGCCGCTCGGGAGGTGGCCGATACGATGGCCTCGCCCTCAGACATCCCGAGCTCCACGAGAAGCGCGAGCTCTTGAGCATTCTGGCCGTGCTCGTTGAACGGCGTTCCCGCATCTGTGCCCATTGCGATACTGACGCCCGCCTCCATCGCCCTCGCGAAGCTCTTTTCGTGCGCCTCGCCAACAGCCATCGCCTTCTCTACGGCCCAGGGCGGTATGCCGCTTTCCGTTCCATGCCGGGCAATAGCCCGCACGGCGGTCAGCGTCGGGACGAGGTAAGTGCCCCGTTCGAGCATCATGCCGACGGTTTCCTCCGTCAGGTAGAAACCGTGCTCGACGGAGTCAATGCCCGCCAGCACGGCATTTCTGATGCCTTCCGTTCCCTGGGCATGCGCCGCGGCCTTGCGGCCGGCTTTGTGGGCCTCCTCGACACCGGCCCTCAGCTCCTCAAGAGTCAACTGCGCTGCGCCCGGCTGGACCCCCGGGGTCAGTATGCCGCCCGTCGCCATCATCTTCACAACGTCGGCGCCGGCTTTCAGTTGCTCCCTGGCGGCCCGGCGCACGCCGTCAACGCCATCCGCTTCACGGCCGATGGACCACCCGTGCCCGCCCGTCATGCAGATCAAGTGGCCTGCGCAGAGCATTCGGGGACCGGGGATGAGGCCGGACCTGACAGCATCGCGAACTTCGATGGCCGCGAATCCCTTGCAGCCCAGGTCACGGACTGTGGTGACACCGGATTTCAGAGTGCGCTGCGCACGCAGTGCCATCTTGAGCGCCGAGAGACCGACTCGTTCCGTGGCGGCCTGCTTGAGAGGATCGGGTGAGGCATCCAACATGAGGTGGACGTGGCAATCAATGAGGCCCGGCAGGATCGTCTTGCCCGTTAGATCTACGACCGATCCGGAGCCGTCAGCATCCATCTGCGCCCGAGGAGACGCGTCGCCAGGCCCCACGCCTGCGATCTTGCCATCTTCGACCAGCACCCAACCCGGGGCGATCACAGCGCCCAGACCGTCAATGACCTTAGCGTTATCAAGCAGCAGCTTCATCGCTCTCACCTCATTCGCTATCACGAAGTGGCCCAGATGCCAGCTACAATGTCTATAAGTATACCACGGGTTGGACGAGCGGACAGAGAGGCACCCGCCGCCCCCGACCCGCGGCCTCGGCTGGGGCCTTGCCGGGAAGAGGTGCAGGTCGTATGATGGCAACCCGCTCGGAGGAAGGGGACCGTACTCAGTGGTGAGAGTGCCAGGTCGCAGTCATCACGCATCGGCGATTTGAGCAGAGCCGGCAGGAATGCGTATGCCTGGGAAGATGAACACTTCGCTCGCGCTTCTCTTGGTGCTTGTCCTTTTGACAGCCGTCAGCCATCTATCGGGGGAAGCAGCCATGGTGCCGGAACTGCCTGAAGGCGAGGGTCTTGCGGCGAAGTATCCGGGAGACAAGGGCATCGAGCAAGACCCGGCCGTCGTCTTTGCAGACGGCTTCGAGGAGATCGAAGGCACGCGGATGGCTGCGATGGGCCAGGAGCAGAAGGGGAACAAGTGGGACAGTGCCGCTGGTACGGTCACCATCACGCAAGAGCCGGAGAACGTCCACACGGGCAGCACGGCCGTGCGGGTAACGCATGAGCGGCCGGGCAGCCACAACGCGGTTAAGCAGTTCAAGGAGGGGTTCGATACCCTCTATCTGCGCTACTACATGAAGTACCACAAGGAGTTCCCGGGCTGCCATCACACCGGCATGTGCATACTGGCGGGCGCCCCGGGCATAACGCTGGCAGTGGGAAGTGCCACGGGCGTGGTCCCCGATGGACGCAACCACTTCGTTGTGTTGCTTGACACAACGCCCCCCAGGAGGCGCTCGGAAATCCCTCCTCCGGGCAACATGGACGTCTACTGCTACCACATGGATCAGGCGCGCAAATGGGGCGACCTGTTCTTCCCCACCGGAGAAGTAATGCCTCGTGAGAACAAATGGCTGTTCGCCGAGAATTTCGTCCCCCGGCCCGACGTGAACGTGGAGCGGGACCGTTGGTACTGCTACGAACTCATGGTCAAGGCGAACACTCCGGGTGAGCGCGACGGGCGCGTCGCCTTCTGGGTGGACGGGAAGCTCGCGGGTGATTTCCCCAACCTCCGTTTCCGCAACGTCGAGACGCTCAAGCCCAACAACGTCATCATCGTCGCCCACTCCAGTAGGGTCCAGCCTAACCAGACCCTTTGGTACGACGACATTGTCGCGGCCACGTCGTACATCGGGCCTCAGGCGCCCGCCGAGTCCGAGTGAGCATAGAACCCACCGCCGATGTTCGCCGTGCCCCCGCTGTAGAGCCCAGGCAGATCGAACAGTTCGTGACGACATTCGGCCTGGCCGTGCGTGGCAGGCGGCGACTGGCCATATCACGGAAGTGAAGAGGGACCGCCCGCCTTGCCGGCCCGTGGCGCGGGGGGGGCGCACTTGTGCCCGGGCTCCTGACCTGCGAACATGTCGCGGTTCCCCGTCACAGGAGGCCCCCAGAGGTTGGCAGACACCGTTAGCTCCCCCCCACGGACCCGCCGCATCGTTAACCCGATCCTATTGATGGTCGCCGTCATGTGGGGGGCCAGCCATGTGGTGATGAAGTGGGTGCTGGAGGTCATGGAGCCGGCTGCGCTTCTAGGCCTGCGGATGGGCGTCGTGGCGGTCCTGATGATCGGGTTGCTGTTCATCGTGCCGCGCCGACACCTTGGCTTCAGAGATTGGCTGATGCTGGCGGTGTTTGGCGGCGGGCTCGTAGCAGCCCAGCTCCTTTCGTTCACCTACGCCATGAAGATGACGACTGCGAGCGAAGCTTCATTGCTGGTCAGCACGGCCCCCGTTTGGACGGCGGTGATGGTGGCGTTGCTGCGAATGGAACGGGTCACACGGCTGAACTGGCTGGGGATTGCGGTTGCATCGGCCGGCGTTGCGATGATCGTCTTTGGGGCGGCGGACGGGCTCGCGGGCAATGCTCCCGCGCGTCTGTGGGGCGATCTGCTCATGCTTGCCTCCGCGTGGATGTACGCCGGCTACATGGTCATCAGCAAGCGATGGATGCGCCGGTTCGGCGTATTCGAGGTCATATGCCACACGTTCTCTGCTGCCGGTATACTGCTTGTCGTTGTCGGCGCCCGCCACCTTTTTGCCACAGGGTGGGGCGAGATCACACCGGGGCACTGGATCGGAATTGCATACGTTACGCTGCTTGCCGGCTTTGTCGGGCTTCTTCTGTGGTACCGCACGATTAGCCGCACGTCAGCGTCCGGCACGGCCGTCTACCAATACCTCGTTCCGGGCGTAGCCGTCATTGGGGCAGCCATCTTCCTGGGCGACCGGCTTACGGTACCTCAGCTCGTCGGAATTGCGGTCACTTTGGTTGGCGTCTATCTGGCCCGTGTGCCGCCCGACTCCGGGTTGCTCAGGTCTGCCCGACCGCCTGAGGCCGAGACATCTCAGGTGCAATGTTGAACGAAGCCCGAGGTTGACAGGCTCCACTGCACCGATTAGAGTCCCCCATCGCGGCGATGAACAGAACATCGCGGCGAAGAACAGAACCTCAGATGAAGAACTTCCGCTGGCGCCGCAGCGGAGGGTGGCTGCCCGGAGGAACATGGACATGACTGAACGCAGACCCGGCCCCAGGCACGCAGTGGTTGGAACGTGCACCCTGTCCCCCCAGGACCCGCCAGATCCGGACGACCTGCTTCGGGTGGCCCTGGACATGGTGGACCGTATGGCGCGCCAGGCCGAGGACAACGGCTGGGGCCTGGACCTCTTCCTCTTTCCCGAGCACTCCTGGCCGTGGGAGACCGGAGACGTTCGTGCCGCCGCTGAGGCCATTGACGGCAGAACCGTCTCGGCCATGGCCGAGAAGGCCAGGCAGCACCATGCTTACGGCGCCGTGCCGGTGCACCTGATCGAAGGCGACCGCGTCTTCAACAGCGTTGTCATGCTTGACCGCTCCGGTGAGCCGATCGGCGTGTACAGCAAGGTGTTCCCCGTCGTTATGCCGGACGGCACGGTGGAGCATGGCGTGACGCCGGGAAGTGAGTTCCCGATATTCGAACTCGACTTTGGGCGCGTGGGCGTCCAGATATGTTTCGATGCTGCCTTCGAAACCGGCTGGCAGGCGTATGCGGACCAGGAGGCCGAGCTGGTGCTCTTCAGCACGGATCCGCCGAGCGTCCTGGGGCTGCCGGCACGCGCCCTTCGCCATCAGTACTACATCGTCTCTTCAACGTTCCGGCCGCCCTCGATGGTCGTTGACCCAACGGGACGCGTGGTCGCGAGAACGGCGGAGGATCGAGAGGCGCTCGTGGCCCGCTTCGACCTGGACTACCGCATCATGCCCTCCCGGTTCTCCTGGACGCGCGGCAAGGAGATCGAGGAGAAGTACGGCGACCGCATCAAGCAGGACTGGTCCACGGAGGGATGGTGCGTGCTGCTCACCTCCACCGATCCTGAACTCCCCGTCGGCCGGGTCGTCGAGCAGGAGGGGCTCAAGACGGTGCGCGAGTGGCTTGCGGACAACGTCGCCGCCCAGAATGCCGCACGCGGAGGCCCTCCGCGCCTCCCAGCAGACAAGGGTTGATCCCGATCACGTACGCACGGCACGCCGCGCGGGGGGCGCCCGACGTCCGGCACGCTCACCACAGAGTCAGGCGCATCAGTTCCTGGCCGAAGATGATCTTGCCGTCGTATAGGCGGCCGATGTCGTCTATGGCTCGTTCCCTGGAACCTGGCGCGCACAAGCTGGGGCCGGTGTGCGTCAGGACCAGCGTCTTGACGCCGGCCTGTTGGGCCATCTTCGCCGCGTCGAGAGTGCCCGTCTGCCCCGGTGCTTCGCCGTTCTCCTCCATGGTCTGCTGGTGGTCCCAGCAGTTGACCACGAGCACGTCCGACCCGTGCATCAGGTTGTCTAGCGATTCGCACGGCTCCGTGTCGCCCGCGAACACGATGCTCCCGCCCGGGCAGTCTACCCGGTATGCCAGCGACCGGAGCCAGGGCTCGGTGTGATGTGCCTCCGCGGCCGTCACTGACCAATCGCCGTGCTCTGTCACCTTTCCGGGCCCGACGTCGTCCACGTCCAGCGACGGCTCGGGGCGCGGCAGTGTGCCACCGCGGTTCACATGGACGCTCTGGCTGACGGGGCACTCCACCCGTGCCTTCCAATCGAAGGCGAAGGCTCCCTGGGATCCGATCAGG
The DNA here is from genome assembly GCA_030628375.1 of Planctomycetota bacterium. GTDB lineage: Bacteria > Planctomycetota > Brocadiia > SM23-32 > SM23-32 > DAOVRD01. The sequence continues at coordinate 4,409 of DAOVRD010000010.1, read as the reverse complement.
CGTTCGGTGATCAGCCTGGTTGGCTCGGGGCCCCATACGTGTAGTCTGTTCTCTTTCCCCGTGCTCTGATCCCATCGGCACAGGAGGAAGCACGGGTAGTCGGCGTTGTGGTCGAAGTGGTGGTGAGTGAAAAACAGGAAGTCGATCTGCGTGGGGAACAGGCCGGCCTTGACCAGCTTGTGCGTGGCCGCAGGTCCGCAGTCGAACATCAGGTGGTCCTGGTCCAGTTGCAGCACGTAAGAGGTCCCGAACTGCGACGGCGTGGGAGTCGGAGTGCCGGTGCCCAGAAGGTAAAGGGTGGCCATCGAGTTGTCCTCCTTTCTTCGCTGAACCGCCCTGAACTCCAATTCATAATTCATAATTTTTATCCGCCGTACGGCGGACAAGATTCATAATTGCCCTCACGTCGGTTAGGTCCGGGCGGCCGTCTCAGTCCTTCCACACTTGCTCGAAGACCCGCATGAGGTTGCCACCCAGCACCTTGAGGATCACTTCGTCGGACTGCCCGCGTCTCACCAGGCTTTCGGTGATGGCCGGGACCTTGGAGATGTCCTCCAGGCCCTTCGGCGCTTGATGTAAACCATACAAGTCAGACCCCAGCCCAACGTGGTCCGGACCGATCGTATTCAGGACGTACTCGATGTCATCCACCACGTCGTCAACATCCTTGAAGCCCAGAAAGAAGACGGCAAAGACGCCGCCGTTCTCCGCCAACGCCCCCAGTCGCTCGCGGCCGCGCGAGACGTCATGTGCGGGATGAAACCGGCTCTCCTCCGCCTTCAGGGGGAAGTAGCCCCGCCCGCTGCAATGGGACATAACGACCGGGTCCTCTGTGAGTTCAAGCACCTCCCAGTAGCCAACCTGGTTGAGGTGGGCCAGATCAATGACGATTCCCAGCTCGTTCATCCGCGCTATCGCCTGCCGGCCCAGACTGGTCAGCCCGCCGGTGCGGACGTCGTGCTGCAAGCCGTCCGCGAACTGGTTGCGCCGGCTCCACGTCAGGGACGCCATGCGCAGCCCCAGCTTGTAGAAGAGGTCCAGGAGCGTTAAGTCATATCCCAACTGCTCGAGCGCTTCGAAGGCCATGATTGCGCCGCACTTGCCCTCGTCCTTCAGCCGGTGGATGTCCGCAACACTGGTCGCAAGCTCAAGAGCATCGTTCTCTTCCACTTCGCGATGGAGCCAGGACACCATTTCCATGCATCGCCTCAGGGCCCTGTCCCGCTGATCGTTCTCGACGAAGATGGCGCAGACCTGAGCCGTCAGCCCGCCCGCCTGGAACTGAGGCAGGCTGTACTGACCTATGCAGCCGAAGCGGTTGCTGTGCGGCCACAACACCCAGGGCGGAGATTCTGCTTTGATCTCGAACGGAGGTTCGTATTGCTGCGGATCAGGGATGTCCACCTGCGTGCCCATCCGGACAAAGCCATTCGTGATCGGGATCAGGATGTCGCTGTGGCAGTCTATGACGATTGCCCGCTCGTGAAGCTCTCGCGCCCGGACTGCTGCATCCTCTGGCAACTGCGTGCGCATTCCTCCCCTCACGAGATCATGCCGCCGGCGCCCGGCTCGATGCCCGGTCCTGCCAGCGGAGAAAGCCTGCAAGCCCGCCGGGAACGATTGGCTGCCGCCCTCAGCGCGCAAGCTCGTCGAAGACCTTCCTCATTGCTTCCTTCGCTATCTCCTCGGCTTCCGGTGCCACGCGCGTGGTCTTGACCTCGTAACCGCCTTCCTCGTAGGCATCGGCCGTGGGCAGGTATCCGGCGCCGCCGTCGCTGTAGCCGAGAACGAGCGTCTCTTCCGCCGGCGAGATCTCCCTGCCGAAGAGCGCGTACTCGACGAATGCCTCGCAGCCGATCCCCATCAGCATTGCCTGGCCCAGACGGATGCCGTGCAGGGGCAACTGCTGCGGCTCGCCGTCCTCCTCCTTGGGCGGCAGCTCAGCAGTCCGCGCTACGGAACGCAGGGGCAGCGGATCAAGCTGCCGCATCTGCTGGAGCGCCTGCCTGACGGCATCGGCAGCGTCCCTGCCGTGCTGCTCGATTTCCTCAAACGTGCCCCTGACGTTGTCTATGACCGAGGCGTACGGGTTCTGGTCGCCGCCGCATCCCTGAAGGAAGATGGCCCTGACGTCGGCCCTCTCCGACTCCAGATTCCGCACGGCTGAGCCCATCCACTCGGCCGATAACCTCAGGTTCTTGCCGCCCAGAGTCGTGCCGTGCATTGCCGTGCTGAACAGGATGACGTCGGGCTTGTCCTGGCGGGCGAACAGCCAGACCGTCATCTCGTGCAGGGCCGGACCCTCCGGGTTGACGCCGAGCCACACGCGGCCGTCTTCGAATCTCTCGCGCCGGTTGCAGCCGATGTCCACCGGCGCCACGCCCGCCGAGAGCGTAGCCGGGGCCGTGTCCTCCAACGCAGCGCCAAGCACGCGCACGCTCTTGCGGGTCAAGTCACTCCGGTAGCCCTTCTGGGTCTCGTCGGGCTCCTTGCGACCCAGGGAGGGACCGGCGTGCGTGTGGGACCAGTTCAGCAGTATCTGCTCGGGCTCCAGGCCAATGTCCTCTCGGATGGCCGACTTGATCTCCGCCACCATCTCAGCGTTGAGGCCGCAGAGATCGTACGTGAGCAGGGCGACTTTGTCGTCCTGGCTTTCGAGGACCACGGCATTGAGGAAGAGGTCATCGTGCACGTCGGCGGCGCCTTCCGTGCGCGCGCCGTATCCGGCCATCTTTATGCCCAGGGGCGGGGTGATGCACTCCCGGCCGTGACCAACTCTCAAGACGTCCATACACCTTGCCTCCTCGATGAGCACTTGAGGCCGACGAATGAGGGGTACCCGGTGCTTCCGCCGTCGGCTGTTGCCATGCGATCATACGGCGCGAAGCCGGCCTTCTCAAGGAGCAGGTTAACCTGACGACTACGCGCACCGAAGCCACGACGGTGCGAGTGCTTTGTCAAGCTGCGTATGGCCTGTTACAGACAAAGGGGATACTGAACAAGAAGAATGCCGTTGGTCTTGTAGGGGCGGTTCGCGAACTTTAGCCGCCTTGGCGGCCGCCCCTACCCGTCATTGGTGGATTGACAGAGCGCGAGGTCCTGCAGGGACGTGGCGCACTTGTGCGGCCGGAGCTATTGGCATCAGCCGGCCTCAGGTAGAATAGGCTGCACAAGAATCGCACCGAGCCAACTCCACCCCAAGCGAACCTTGCACGGGAGGGCACGCGACGATGGAAGGCACGCTGGATGCACTCAACGCTCGTTTTGCCATTTCTGACCACGTCTCGTTCAAAGTCGGGCCGGGCGGCCTGCCGGTAGCTGCCATCAACAATGCCCATGCCTCCGGCACCGTTGCGTTGCTGGGAGGGCACGTTCTGGCTTTCCAGCCCCACGGCCATGAGCGCGTGCTATGGCTGAGCAGGTGCAGCAACTTCGAGGTCGGAAGGCCTATCAGGGGAGGCATCCCCGTGTGCTGGCCGTGGTTTGGAGGTCACCCGGAAGACCCGGGGAAACCGTTCCACGGGTTCGCGCGCACCGCCCTCTGGTCGGTGATCGGCACCGAGGTCGTTGCCCATGATGCCACGCAGGTCCGACTCGGCCTGGCCGATGACGAGCGAACGCGGGGACTGTGGCCCCATAGCTTCCAGTTGCAGATCGTCACCACGGTCGGCCCTGAACTGCGTGTTGAACTCGTCGTTCGGAACCCCGGCGAAGAAGCCTGGACCTGCACGGGGGCCCTGCACACCTACCTCCACGTGAGCGCCGTCACGGAGATAGCCATTCACGGATTGGACGGGTGCTACTACGTTGAGGACGGCTCTGGGCGCAAGCTGCAGCGAGGCGCCATAACCATCGAATCCGAAGTGGATCGCGTCTACCTCGACACCACCGCTCCCTGCACCATCGAGGACCCGGGGCTGAGTCGGCGCATCCACATCGCCAAGTCAGGCAGCCGCTCCACGGTGGTCTGGAACCCCTGGGTGGAAAAGGCAAGACGGCTCGAAGACTTCGGCGATCAGGAGTACGGCGGCATGGTGTGCGTCGAGACAGCCAACACCCGTGAGGCTCCCGTGACAGTGCCGCCAGCCGGCGAACACCGCCTGCGCGCCGTCATCAGCGTCGAGCATGCATGAGTCTACCCCGTATGGGTAGCCCCCGGCGTATGGGTAGCCCCCGGCGTCTCGCCGGGGGCCCGGCTCGTAATGTAGCGCAGCCGCCCCCTGGGCTCCATAGCTCCGGTAGGAGCGACGGAGGCCCGGCTGCGGCGGATGGGAATGGCCGGAACTCACAACGAAGTTAACAGGATATACAGGATAAGCAGGATGGGAGAACACGTGCGGCTTGCTGAGCAGTTACGGCCTTGTCGAGTAAGGGCACGGCACGCCGTGCCCCTACGAAAGCGGATCGGG
>DAOVRD010000263.1 GCA_030628375.1 Planctomycetota bacterium | reverse complement strand
AGTGACAGCAAGCACGCGGAGCCCGAGCCTTTTGACCGCGTATAGTAGTGCATAACTGCTGTCCCGTCCCCCACTCAGTGCTACCATGCACTCGTACGGACGCTCGCCCCGAAAAGGTTCAACGGCCTCTGCGAGAGCTTCTGCTCCCAAGCGTCTCACGGGAGAGTAAGCGTTGCAGAAGTCGCAAATCCCTTGGGAGTCGAACTGTATATCGGGGAAGGTTTCAGGAAGCACACATCTTGCACAGCGCTGCATAGTAAACTCCTTACGAAAGTCGTCTACGGTCTTGAAGTGCACGTGGATTAACGAGTCTTTGGTCCAATGCTGCTGGAAGAAACCTTTGAGTCTTCACGCGATGGTAGCCGGCGTTGTCCATGACCAGGATCAAACGTCGGCCCTCTGGCCTCTGTTGCAGCAACTGCCCAAGGAAGCTCAAAAACGCGCCGCTGTTCTTGCGTTCTGATATCTGCCATGCAAATTGCTCGCTCCGGTAGTTCCATCCGCCGAAGACCGCGGCCTTTTTGCCATCTCCTGCTGCAGCGTCTCGCGCCCGCTCTCCTCGCCTGGCCCCGACTTTGGTTAGGGGCGAATTCAGATGCACCTCCGACTGGTCCACAAAGATCAGTTCGAAGCCGCCCACCACGAAACGGAGCCGAATTCCCTGCGGCCTCCGGCTGACGATCCGATAGCCTCCGGCGGTATTGAGTCCACTTGGCGTGCGGCGTTCAGAGCTGGATGCTGTACTTCTTCATCCGACGCAGAAGCGTTCGATAGCTGACGCCCAGGCGTGCTGCTGCACTGGTCCGATTGTACTGACAAGCGGCCAGTGCTCCCAGAAGCGCCTGCTTTTCCGCTTCTGCCCTGGCTTCGCTCATCGACACGGGGCGCACCGGGGGCGCGCCTTTCTGAGAGGCGAGTGGCTCCACTTGTGCGTGATGGCTTTCCGACGCATGGCTGGCCGATCTGGCCGTCTCGAACTGGCCGAGCAGCAGCCCCCTCTTGATCGTGTTCTCGAGCTCTCGCACGTTTCCCGGCCAGGAGTACTTGAGGAACTGTTCAGCCGCTGCCCTATCCAGCGGTCTATAGTCCTTGCGGAACTCCGCACAATACTTGCGTAAGAAATGCTCAGACAGAATGAGGACATCGGTGAGCCGTTGCCGCAACGGGGGAACGAATAGCGCCATTTCGTTCAATCGATAGAACAGGTCTTCCCTGAAAGCCCCGTTGCGAATCTTCCGCTCGAGATTGTCGTTTGTTGTCGCAACAAGGCGGACGTTGACCGTCACCATCTCCCGAGCGCCTAGCGGCAGGAACTTCTTCTCCTCGATGGCCTGGAGCAGCTTGGCCTGAACAGAAAGGGGAACCGACGAGATCTCGTCGAGGACCAGAGTTCCCCCGTCAGCGACTCGGAACAGCCCTGGCCGTCCCTGCTTCGCGTCTGTAAACGCGCCCTTTTCGTGCCCGAACAGCTGGCTTTCCAGTAGCGAGTCAGGAATCGACGGGCAGTTGAGACGCACATAAGGGGAAGCGCATCGGTGGGAGTAACGATGGATCAGAGCGGCTACAACGTTCTTGCCCGTCCCGCTTTCGCCGCGGACAAGGACGTTCACATCATAGTCCGCCATCTCCAGCAGCTGTCTCTTCAGCTTCAGTATCCGGGGATGCATGCCGACGAGCTCCGCAGCTAGCAGGAACAGCGGCGGATCATCCAGGATCTCGACGGCACAGCGGAGTGTCGGCTTGCTCTCCAGGCGTCTAATGCGTCCCCTGAAGAAACCGTTCCGCTCCGGCCACGTTTCCACCAGTGGGCCGACGTGGACCCGAACGACCTGGTCTCCGCTGACACCGTCGCACTCGTCCCACTCCACCAGAAGGCCACCCGGACTGACGTTACGCGTTGCCCCCCAGGCCAGTCGGCGGTTGGCCTTAGAATGATATAACTGGACGGGCAGAGGCACGTTTGATCGTGGACGCTCGCGGCGCTCATGCTCGCCCGCGGACACGTCCAACGTGGCTTGCCTGTCAACGTACCCCATCTGCACCCGGTCCTCGTGGAGGCCTACCGGCTCGATGTTCCGCTAGTGAACTCGCTTGAAAGCCACGACCGAGAGCCGGGGACAGCGGGGGCAAATATGACTTTCGCGACAAGTCCCGCAACGTCAGTGGCGGGACAGCGCTTCAACTCCCCCTCCGAAACGTCCGCACTCGGAACTGTCTTGGGCCTCCGAACTGCGTAACCCTCAAACGGCGCACCTGTCACCCCCTGGGTCTGCCCTGAGAATCGGGCGACCAAAGGGCACACATTATATCCTGCAAATCCTGTCTGTCAAGACCGATTGCCCGATCCAGCGGCTCATCTTGTCTGACGCATCTGTCGGCCCTGATCGGTCCGCGGATTCTCCGCCGGACGCTTTCCGCTGTGACGCCACTGGCAGGCAACCGCCATCACTCTCCTGGGCTCTGACCTGGAGTCCAGCCGGTGCGTACACCCCTGCACAAGGGACAACGACGGCAGGGAACGGCTTGAGAGGGCTGACGATACGCATCCTTAGCACTCACGGGCGCTGCCGCCGGGCACGGCACCCCGACTGCCACACTTGTCAGTCAGATGACAAACGGGGTCGGTCGAAGCTCCGTCGGTCTCTGGCTGAAAGCGCCCCAGGGCGCTGCTCGCGGGCACAGGGGGCGGTGCTCCGGACGCACCGGGGAATCGGCACCGAACTTGCTTAATAGGATTGGTCTGGCTGGTGGGCAGTGCGGGGAGATGGCACCGACGGAGGGGACGATGGCGGGCGACGAGATAAGGGACGGACAGAACGAGGGCAGCAGCGCAAACCCAAACCCCGCGGGGATGGGGTCAGGCGAGGATTTTGACGGATCTGGCGAGCCATTTATCGACTTAGTGGAACTCGAACAGCACAGAGCTGAGAGGTACAACCACTACTTCGCGGTGGCCATGCTGAGTTCGGGGAGGATCGGCGCGTCCGATCTATTCCGAATTGCCGCCAGCTGCCTCCGGACCAGTGACCTGCTGGGCTTAGTGGATCCCGACGGCCGGTATCACCGTGTTGCTCGGCCCAGGGAACGCATGGCTCGGGCCGCGCAACTGGGCGATGCATTTCGCGACTGGGCCGTAGGTGTGATTCTCCCGGAGACCGACCGAGATGGGGCCGAGATCGCTTTGACTCGCATCAGGGGTTTGACCACCACCGACAACGCTGTTACGGCTCGCTGTGCTGTCTATCCTAACGACTGCACCCAACCGGCCGACCTCGTTCGAATGGTGGCGACCTGAGGGCCCGGGGGCACAAGGGAGAGGTGCAGGCAAGAACGATGTTGTCTCGGCGTGTCCCCCAGGTGGGGAGCAGGTGTCGCGGAAGAACGATCATTTGTGCTGTAAGGCGTTCGTGAGATGGAGCTTACGGCTTACGAAGGGCTGTAACTGAGAGGGACGGAGTCCGTACGGAAGCCATGACGGGCCAGTTAACACCAGAGACAGAGATGGTGAGCGAGAGCGTCCCCTGGTATGCGGTCTACACCAGGTCCCGCCACGAGAAGGCGGTTCATGCGTCGCTCGCAGGCCGGGGCGTCGAGTCCTTCCTGCCTCTTCGCGACGTGCTGAGCCAGTGGAAGGACCGGCGGAAGTGGGTGGCGAAGCCGCTGTTCCCCGGCTACGTCTTCGTCAGGCTCCCACGCCAGGATCTGTGGCTCGTGCACGATGTGCCGGGCGTTGTCCTCGTAGTGGGCGCTGACGACGGGCCCTTTCCCGTCCCGGAGGAGCAGATCGTTGCGGTCCGCGCGTTCGTCGAGCGGCCCGTGCAGGTCGATCCCTGGCCCTACATCCGCAAGGGTCAGCGGGTGCTCGTCAAGGCCGGCCCCCTCATCGGACTGGAGGGGTTCTTCGTCTACGGCAAGGGGAAGGCGCGGCTGGTGATCTCGATCGATATGCTCGGACGGTCCGTTGCAGCCGAGGTAGACGCTGACTGCGTCGAGCCCTTGGAGAGCCCCGTTGTGGCCTGAGCCGCAGAGCAGGCGGACGCCCCGGCGGGGCCGGTCGGGACGTTGATGTCCTCGAATGTCCGGCCAGGAAGAACGCGCTCCGATTGGCCGGAATTCCCGTGTCCAGTTGTCTTTCGTTGAGTAATTCCCGCAGATTCACCTGAGGGTGGCCGCGGGAAGTCCGGGATTCGCACCTCATAGGGCTTCTTGATGAATAGCCGCTACAATTCCGCGATGGGCTTCATGAGCACCAAGCGTGTCTGGGTTGTCGCGCTGACTGTGGCCTCAGTTCTACTTGGGGGATGCAGTTACCAGGACTTCCGCCGACCTCTGTTCCGTAACTACGCGGCTGACCTGTGGTATGAGCCGGACCGGCCAATGGTGGAGGAGGAAGAGGAGCGGATCGCCATCGACACGGAGGCGCTTGCTGCGGCTCTGGTCCGCTGGAGGACGCTCTACCCAGCCGACGAAATGCCGTACGTTGTCGGCACCCGCGACGTCCTGAGGATAACCGTGTTCCCCGGCGGACAGGAAAGCGACAGCAGCGTGATGGAGCTTGCCGTTCGGGAAGATGGCTCGATCCGCGCCCCCTTGATCAGTGACGTGGAGGTCCAAGGACTTACATTGCGGGAGATCGAAGAAAAGGTGGCGACGCTCTATGGGGACGGCTACTACGAGGATCCTATCGTGGTTGCCCATGTTTCGCAGTACGGGAGCCAACAGGTTTACGTGACGGGGGCCGTTTCTAAGCCGGGCATCCTCACTCTCTCGCGGAACCGTACTTCCCTGCTCGAGATCCTGCTTCTCGCAGGGGGGCCCGGACCAAACGCCGGAGACGAAGTCGTGGTCACTCGGAGCGCGGTGGCGGATGGGGGTGAGACCGCGTTCGGCGATAGAAACCCAGGCGACAACGGCGGCGACTGGGCATCCGAGGTGGGCTCCGTAGCGGAGTCCGTCCGGATCAGCTTGGAGGAGCTGATCGAGTCCTCTGACATGTCCCGGAACATCTGGATCAGCGCGGGAGACGTCGTCTACGTGCCGCGTATCGAGCCGGCGAGGATCCTGGTGTTCGGCTACGTCAGAGGGCCCGGATTGTACAGGCTGCCTCCCCGCGAGAAGCTCGGCGTCCTGGACGCGGTTGGCCTCGCGGGCGGCCTGACTGCGCAGGCTCGCTCCGAAGACACCAGGCTGCTGCGCAGAACCGAGAAGGGAGAAACCGTCTACAAAGTGGATCTGACCCGGATTGCGGCAGGGAAAGAACCCGATACCATGCTCATGCCGGGCGATGTGGTGATAGTCGGCACTACCTGGCCCATCAGAGGCCTGAACGCCATCATGGGGACACGAGGGCTCATACCGGTCCCGGCCTCCTACTAGCACCAGCCGCGCGGAGCGGCCCAGACGAACCGTGAACATGCAAAACGACATCAACGGCGTCCCGATGGTCGAAGCCGTGCCATTCGCAGATGATGCCGGATTTGGGATTCGCCGGCACTTGGGTGTGCTCAGGCGCCGGTGGTTCACGGTGCTGGCCTCTACGCTTGTGATCACCGGGGCCGCGGCCGCGTATACGTTCCGAGAGGCCCCCGTGTACCGGGCTTCGGCCCGCCTCCTGATCGAGAGGGCGATTCCCCAGCTTACGCCGTTCGACCAGATGCTCGAGCACAGCGACAAGGACTACGTGCAGACGCAGATCAGGCTCATCAGGGGCAAACAGGTGATGGAGAAGGCGCTGGAGGATGATCGGCTCGCCACCATCTTCACCGGAGAGGAGGACGCCGATCTTCGCAATCCGGGGCTTATCGGGACCGTGCGCCAGGAGTTCAACACGTACCTATCGGCGGAACCCACGCGGCTGCTCAGGCCGTGGGAACATCTCCGGCAAGCGATCCAGGTCGAACTGGTCCGCAATACCAGCCTCGTGGACATCTCCGTTGAGGCACGCGACCCT
>DAOVRD010000054.1 GCA_030628375.1 Planctomycetota bacterium | reverse complement strand
GGGGGCTGGGATATTCCTTGCCTCTCCACACCCCGCGCTCACGCGCGGGGCTAAGCAGATGCCGCCCGCACGCGGCGGGCTCATACACAGGCCGGCAGGCCAATACTGGCCCAGAGAGAGAAAACTCTGGGGTGAAATGGCGACCGGCCAATCACAGAAGCCCTCCTGGGTCCCTCAGACGACCCGAATCTGGGGTAAGAACATTCTATTGTCTCTGCTAAAGCAACAGCTGGTGAACAGTTACGATCAAAGCAATTGGCTCGCGAAGCATGGGGGCCGCAGGGCGAAGTCTGCGGGGCCGCAGGGCGAAGTCCGCTCGCCCGCGCCGAGCCGGCCTGGCCAGGGGGCGCTCAGTCTCCCTGCCCCGTCCAGCAGTGGGTGCACAGGTCGCTGTGCGGCAGGCCAATGGCCTTGACCATCTCGTCCAGATTCAGGTAGACGAGGCTGGTGCACTTGAGGTCGTCGCAGATCCATTCGACCATGCGACGATGCTTGTCCGTGCCGGCGTCTACGTAATCGCCGACGTCTTCGATGTCGGCTCCTTCCAGCGCTCGGACGGCACGGCGGGCAGCCAGCTCCTCGGTGGACCGCGTGGACAGGTTGTACCGGCAGGGAAACATAATGGGCGGGCACGCCACGCGGATGTGCACCTCGGCGGCGCCGGCGTCCCAGAGCTTCTGGATGGTCAGGTTCCTTAACTGTGTGCCGCGCACGATGGAGTCTTCGCAGACGATAAGGCGCCCGCCCCTGGTGATGTCCTCGATGGATATGAGCTTCATCTTGGCGATGTGGTCGCGCACTTCCTGCGAGGGCGGCGTGTAGCTTCTGCCGTAGCCCGCCGAGTACTTCACCAGAGGCCTGCGGAAGGGCAGCCCGCTGGCCATGGCGTAGCCTATCGCGTGCCCCGTTCCGCTATCGGGCACGCCTGAGGCAAGGTCCGCCTTGACCGTGTCCTTCTGGGCAAGCGCCTGCCCACAGCGCTCCCGGACGGTCTCCACCGAGACGCCTTCGTAGCTGGACGCGGGGTAGCCCGTGTAAATCCACAGGAAGGCGCATATCTTCCTCTGCCCCCCTGATCCTGCCGTCTCCTTCAAGCCCGAGCCGTCGAACAGTACGATCTCTCCGGGCTGAAGGTGCTTTTGAATTTTGAAGCCCAGGTTGGGGAAGGCGCATGTCTCGCTTGCAACGGCCATCGTGCCGTCGCGCGTGCCGATCGCCAGCGGCAGTCTGCAACGGCGATCGCAGGCTGCGTAGATGCCGTCCCGGACCATCAGCAAGATGGAAACCGACCCCTCGATCCTGTCGAAGACCCGCTCGATGCCGCTCACGATGCTGTCGCTCCGGCCCACCATTTTGGCGATGAGTTCGGTCTGGTTGAGCCGTCCGTCCCGTACCTCGCCGAACGTGACGCCCTGTTGGATCAGCTCGCGCCCCAGCTCTTCCCGGTTGGTGATGAGGCCGGACGTGACGATCGCGCAGGTGCCGAACCGGCTCTCGACGATGATGGGCTGGGGGTCTGAGTGGCTGATTGCGCCGACGCCCATCCGGCCGGCGTAGCTGCGATGAAAGCCGTCGAGCAGGCTCTTGAACTGGCCGTGGGCGATGCGGTGGATCTCCCGATGGAGCTGCTCTCCCTGGATTGCCAGCCCGGCGAACTCCGTGCCCAGGTGCGAGTGGTAGTCGGTCCCATAGAACAGATCGTCCATGCAATCCGAATCGGATGCGACGCCAAAAACCCCGCTCATTCAATCCTCCTGATGGTGTGCGGCGCGGGCGATGACCACCCCGCCCCGATACTACCAGATTGCGGTCCATATTGACAGGAAACGGACCAACGGTCCAACACTGAGACACGGAGAACACGGAGAACGACAAGAGGGAGTAACCACAACGCTTGCCCGCCCCGGGCGCTTGCATAGGCCGCACAGTCCGGCCACAATACTCCCGGGAGAATGGCAGCAGACGCAGGGAGATGCTGCTCATGCCGATCAGGGTCAAGTGCGGGAGCTGCGGCCATCTGTTCCAGATTGGCGAAGGGCACGCGGGGAAACGCGTGCGCTTCAAATGCCCGGGGTGCAAGGAAGCGCAGGTGGCGCTGATCCCGCAGGATGACCGGGGCGTCCAGGTCGTTTCGCAGGCGGACGTCCCCCTGTTTCAGGACGACGACTTCACGCCCGAGCCGGGTCTGGGACCGGCAGGCGCCGGACCGCCGCCTCCGCCCGAAGCTGTGCCGGAGCGACCCGGGACTCGCTCCCAGCTTGCCCTCAGGTGACTGAGGGCCGAGCTCGCCACCGTGGAGAAGCAGCTCGTGCTGCTGGAGAGAAGCACCAAGTCGCTGTCCGGCCAGGACAAGGCCGAGAAAGAACGTGCGGCCAGGACGAAGGTGGAGGTCGTGGACGAGACCAGCGGGTGCCAGGTGTTGGCCTTCATTTTTCTGTTCGGCCTGATCGGCGTGGCGTTCTACTTTGCGCTGCGAGGTGTGATGGCGGCGGCGGCAAGCCGCAGCTACTCGAAGAAGGTGAGGGCCGGGGGGATGACGGGCCTTGGCAGCGGCATCCGGATGCTGGCGCGGGAGAGGTCCGCGCTGGCACGCCGCAGGTTCGTTCTGGGCACGCTGCTGCGGTGCAGGGCGTGGCTCCCGCCGCTGCTAAACATCATCGGTCCGGCCCTGTTGGCCTGCCTGATGCTCCTGTCGCTTTCCATCCTGTCGGGCGGGCTGGCGCTTGCTCAGCCTGTGGCAGGCGCGATGGCGCTGGTCTTTAGTGTGGTCGCGGCTTTGGCTGTGTGGCTGGGAATGTTTCGTCCCATGTATGCCGAGCTCAAGGCGTTCCCGTTGTGGCCGCGCGAGCGTAACGCCTTCCCCCAGCAGGCGGCCTATCCGCTGGTCTGTCTGATTGTGCTCGCCGTCTGTGCGGCGCCGGCGGGTGTGACGGGATGGCTGGCGACGCGGGATACCGCAGGGGCGCAGGCGGAGGAATTGCCAGCCGGGCCGCCTCCCTCCAGGCCGCTCCCAGCGCGGCGGCCCCCCGTCGTGGTCCCGCCTGCGGTGCCGGCGGACACGGAGGTGGGGACCGAAGTGCCGCCTGACACCGGTGTCACAACCGGTGCCGAAGAATAGGTGGAGTTCGAGGACGAGGCAGGATGGTTCCGATGTCAGATCCCTCGTGAGATGGAGATGCGCAGTCTGAGCGGCGCCGATGCGGACGGGATGGGGGCCGAGACCGCTCCCGATGTCGTCGGGCTTGCTTGAGCGAGAGATCCGCGAGGGGGGAAGGGCGGCCCCACGCCGACGCTCAGCATTGCGGCCGAGCGATCGCAGGCTACACCCGTCCGCGCATTGCCCACGACGGCCCGCAGGGGCTGATGGCGGAGAGGGGGGGATTCGAACCCCCGGTCCCGCAATGCGGGACAACGGTTTTCGAAACCGCCCCGTTCGGCCGCTCCGGCACCTCTCCGGTATACCATAACTGCATGTGTGCAGGGCCGTTAGCGCATGTGCCCATGGCAGCCCAAAATGCGCTTGTTACCGTTTTGTTACCGTGGTATAATGGCCCATATAGCCTTTGGACTATCCAACCCGTTACCGGTTTCATGGAGGTCGTCATATGGCTTTTCTACGCACGCGGGGCCTTTACTGGCATGTCTACTGGACGGAGAACGGCAAGAAACGCGGTCGCTCACTGAGGACCAAGCAGAAGTCGGTTGCCCAGCAGTACCTCAAGGAGTTCGAGTACAAACTGGCCAAGCGAGAACTCGGCCAAACAACCGACGTTAGCCTCGATCAACTCCAGACCGAGTATCTATCATACTCCAAAGCGACCAAGAAGCCAACGACTTACCAGCGGCACGACTTGCCCCGTGTTACCCGGTTCGTGCGGTTCTTGAAGGGAAAAGGAGTGAAGAAGGCGTCCGAGATCACTGCTGCACACGTCCAGCAGTTCCAGCAGCATCTTCTCGAGTGGCTCAAACCTCGGACCGTCAGGCACTGCATGTACGCTGGTTCGGGGTTTGTCGCTTTTGCAGTCGAGCGGGGATACGTCGAGCAGAATGTCGTCCGCAAGGTCGCCAAGGTGAGGGCGGAGAAGAACCCTCCTCGCTACCTCTCCTTCGACGAGTGGGAACTGGTCAAGGGAACTGCCCGGGGCACCCGCCTGTGGCCGCTGGTGGCGACCGCCTACTACACGGGATTCCGCAACTCGGAGCTGCGTTTCCTGACCTGGCCGGAGATCGACTTCGACCGAGACGTCATCACCCTGGTGAACAAGGAAGGCTTCTCCCTCAAGAACCGCGAGTCCCGAACGGTCCCCCTCAGCCGAGACCTGAAGGAGGTCCTGCTGCCGGTGAGGAAACAAGGGGGGTACTGCTTTCTCAACCAAGCTGGCGGGCAGTTTGACGACAAGGAGTTGTCACGGGAGTTCAGGAAGCTAGTGGTTCTGCCGAGCGGCGTCCCGGACTTCTCCTTGCACACGTTGAGGCATACCTTTGCGAGCCATCTGGTGATGAAGGGGATCAGCATCTACAAGGTGTCCCAGTGGCTCGGCCACAAGAGCGTCACCACGACCATGATCTACGCCCACCTGGCCCCCCAGGACGATGAGATTAACATCCTGTAGACCCAGCCCTTCCTGGCCAAACGACTCGCTGCTACGCTCCTACAACGGCAGCTCTTTCACCTCGTCGGGTGTCAGGGCTCGGACCTGCTCAACTCGCCCGAGAGCATGGTTCCCTTCACCCTTGTCCTTTGACTGCTGGCGACGCTTCCGTCCCTCTTCTCCGCCCATCGATTCCCTGGCCGCTGCGATGTTCTCGCCCGGGCAGAGGATCCCTACTCGGATCCAGTGGTCGAAGCCTTTCTCGTGGACTATCCAATACGGGCCGGTCTTCTGGGCCTGGCGAGTTACCGCAGCGTCTCCCTTGGAGAAGAATTGCCTCGGGCGTGAAATGAGGCGCCGTATTGCAGGTGGGCAGAGCGTGTGCATGACAGGTAGCCTGACCGGCCGTTCCGGCGTGAGAAAGCAGGATTCCTACACAGCTAATCGCGCTCCGACAACCATCCCTCGCCCCATAGCAATTGCGTCGGCAACGGGTTAGAATGAGGGAAGCAGACCCCAAAGCCGTTTTCTTTTGCGCGTCGGGCGGCGAAGAGATGAGTGACAACCTATTGACCACGGGTGTGCACGGTCTGGACAGACTCCTTGGGGGCCTTCGTAGCGGGGACAACGTGGTGTGGGAAGTTGACTCCGGTGCCCCGGTGGACTTCTTCTTGCACAGCTTCCTCAGGACCACAGAGCAGACAGGGCGGTCTCTGGTGTTTGTGAGCCTCAACCGCTCTCCGCAGGCCGTTCTCAGACACCATCTGAACGAAGTGCCGCTGGACGCAATCGTTCTGGTTGACTGCTTTACGTCTGGGAAGGGAAGGGCGGACGAGGTGTTCAGCAGCTTCTACCGAGACGCGAGCGCTGAGCAGAGGGGCCTGAAGGTGGTTCACGTTTCAGAGGCGGGCGAGCCCGACAAGGTCAGGGAAGCGCTCGAAGAGCTGGAGCCGCAGGTGGGCCGGAATCCCTTTTACGTGTTTGACAGCGTCACCGGAATGTTTGAACTATGGGGGCAGGAGCAGGAGGCGCTCAACTTTTTCGCTTACATGTGCCCCAGGCTTTACGATCTCAATACGGTCGCGTACTGGATGCTGGAGAAGCAGGCTCACTCGGAACAGTTTCTGGCGAATCTGCGCCACATCACTCAGGTCGTGCTGGAGCTGTCGGTTCCCAACGGTCGCCCCACTGCGCTGTTGCGCAAAGCAGAAGGCCGGCGTTGCCCCCACATTGGCATACCCCAACACTTCACGGTCACGGACGATGCCGTTCAGTTCGAGCCCGAACGCCGGGAGGAGTTGGAGATGATCGTCCTGAGTGACGTGAGCGAGGCCATAGGCGGGGCACTGGAACTGGAGAAGCTTTTCGAGCAGATCGTGGACATCCTGGCCAGGGACATGAAGATGAAGCGGGGCACCCTGGTGCTTCTGGACAAGACGACGGGCGATCTGAAGATCGCTGCCGCCCATGGCCTCAGCGAGGAAGAAAGGCGGCGCGGAAGGTACAAGGTAGGCGAGGGCGTCACCGGCAGAGTCGTGCAGACGGGGCAGCCCGTCGCAATCCCTGACATCGGGAAGGATCCGTTCTTCCTGGATCGCACCAGAGCCAGGGGAGAAGCAAAAGAGCGCGGGCCCGTCTCTTTCGTCTGCGTTCCGCTGCGCGTGGACGATGAGATAGTGGGCGCCATAAGCATAGATCGGGACTTCGTGGACGAGCAGACCCTGGCCAAGGATCGGCGTCTGCTCCAGATAATCGGTTCTCTAGTCTCGCAGGCCATCAAGATCAACCGAATGGTGATGGTCGAAAGAGACGATCTGCTCGCTGAGAACCTCCGGTTGCGCAGGAATCTCAAGTCCAAGTACAGGTTTGGCAGCATTGTGGCTGTCAGCGGCGCCATGCAGGATGTGATCGCCACAGCCGCCAGTGTGGGCAAGAGCAATGCAACAATCCTCATACGGGGCGAGACGGGCACCGGTAAGGAACTCATAGCGAGCGTCGTGCATTACAACAGTGATCGGGCCAAAGGGCCATTCATCAAAGTGAACTGCGGAGCCCTTTCCGAAGGCCTGCTGGAGAGCGAACTCTTTGGGCACGTTCGAGGGGCGTTCACCGGAGCCGTGGAAGACCGAAAGGGCAGGTTTGAGCTTGCCCACAAGGGAACGATCTTCCTCGACGAAGTGGGAAGCATGAGCGAGAGACTCCAGGTGAAGCTCCTGCGTGTCCTCCAGGAGAGAGAATTCGAGCGGGTGGGGGGAACCGTGACAATCCCCGTTGATGTGCGAGTCGTTGCAGCTACGAACATGAACCTGGAAGAGCAAATGGCCAGGGGCGCTTTCAGGGAAGACCTCTTCTATCGCCTGAACGTCATACCCCTCTTCATCCCCCCTTTGCGTGAACGGCGCGAAGACATCGCCTTCCTGGTGGAGCACTTTCTTGAGAAGTACAACAAGGAGTACAGCAAGAGCGTCAGCAAGACGTCGCGCGAGGTCATGGACGCTTTGGTGGACTATCCCTGGCCCGGGAATGTGCGCGAACTGGAGAGCTGCATCGAGAGGGCCATCGTGATGAGCAGCAGCGGAAT
The DNA here is from genome assembly GCA_030628375.1 of Planctomycetota bacterium. Taxonomy (GTDB): domain Bacteria; phylum Planctomycetota; class Brocadiia; order SM23-32; family SM23-32; genus DAOVRD01. The sequence goes on along the minus strand of DAOVRD010000054.1, from coordinate 8,350 downwards.
GATATCTATGAAGCTCCTGCCGGTTAACGTTCGCAACTACAAAGAAGTCGCAAAGCCCCGGGAAGCTCCCCGGCCATTCGAAGACGTCCTCTCAGAGCTTGTCCGGAACTTGTGCCCGCCGCGCACAGCGGGCGTTTCCGATCTCTACGCCCGCGTGATGCCGCGCATCGAGAGGGCATTGCTTAAACAAGTGCTTGAGGCGAACAATTACGTGCAAACCCGCACCGCCAAGGCGCTGGGCGTGAGTCGAAATACCTTGCGCAAGAAGATCAGGGAGTACGGGCTGCACACCGGGTGACCAGGCGTCCGGGGGCTTCCTGGTGGCAAGAGTCGGCTTGCGCATAAAATGAACAGGTGCGCAGCATCTGACCACTGCGCGCCCCGGCCTCGTCCCGACCCCCATATTCACGGTTTCGGCATATCGCCTTGCCTGCCAACTGGTTAGGTTCCACCTTGACGCCACAACGAACAGTCCTATGCCCTGTTGGCATCGGCTTTGCGACTTGGAGAACATGGGTGTCCGACGCGCGGGATTTGAGCGGTGTGCGGAGCAGTCTATGTGAATCTGCAACGGCCTGGGCAGAACGACGCAGGGCAGAGCCGGAAGTGGCGCTCGGCGGCCCTCAGCAAGCCGTCGGTATATCGTTGCGTGTCTGGCGGAGTACGACTGCGAGATGAAGTATAACCTTTGCAGTTGCTGCGTGCACAAAGATGAGTGCACATACCGCAGGGGGAGGCCACAGGTCTTCCAGTGTGAGGAGTTCGAGGGAGCAGGGCCCGGCACTGCCAGGCAAAGCACTGGCCGCCAGGAGCCGAGGCATAGAGGAAGGGGCAGCCGGGCGAATTCTCAAGAAGGTCGGCTCTCCAGCATATGGGCGTAGTGTGGGGCCTGCAAAGGGCATCCAGTTGTCTGACGAGAGCCAGCGAGCACTTGCTGTGATTGCCGCTGATGACCTCCTCCGGGTGGGGATATGGTTAGATGCGCAAGGGACACACATCAGGCATTGTGCGCGATGCTGCGTGCCGCGTGAGTGACGAACCCCGTGAGTGTTGCGGCATTATGGGCGTGTTCGGTATTGACAACGCTGCCGAGCTGGCCTACAGGGGGCTTTACGCGCTCCAGCACCGCGGCCAGGAGTCGGCCGGAATAGTTGCATCTGACGGAAAGAGCATTCAGAGCAAGAAGGGCCTGGGCCTCCTCTCTGAAGCCATAAAGCCCTCGGAACTCGCCGACCTGCCCGGACACATAGCGGTCGGGCACGTGCGCTACTCCACTACCGGCTCAAAGCGTATCCAGAACATACAGCCGCTCGTCATCGAGTACGCGAACGGCATCGTGGCCATCGCCCATAACGGCAACCTTACCAACGCCCGCAGCCTGCGAAGCTACTACCAATCCTGCGGATCGATTTTCCAGACTTCCACCGACAGCGAGATCATTGTCCATCTCCTGGCCGACCCGCAGTACCGAGACGCTGCCGATCCGCCCGGGAAGGTCCTGAGCCAGATACGGGGGGCTTACTCCCTGGTAATGATGGATGCCTCCAGCCTGGTGGCTGCGCGTGACCCGCACGGATTTCGGCCTCTATCCTTGGGCAAGCTCGACGGCGGATTCGTCGTGGCGAGCGAGACGTGCGTCTTTGACTTGCTGGCCGCGAAATTCCTGAGGGATGTGGAGCCGGGAGAGATCGTCGAGTTCGGCCACGGCGTGCCGAATTCCAGGCTTTTCGGCCGTGCGGGTCAAAGCACACTGTCCCGCTGCATATTCGAGTATATCTACTTCGCCAGACCGGACAGCGTGGTATTCGGCGAAACGGTGCACAACGTGCGCCTGAGATTGGGCGAGAACCTCGCTCGCACGTGGCCAGTGGAAGCTGACGTCGTCTTCTCGGTGCCCGACTCGGGCAACTCGCCAGCACTCGGCTATTCGCGCCGGTCCGGCATTCCTCTGGACAGTGGGTTCATCAGGAACCACTACGTGGGCCGGACGTTCATCATGCCAGCCGGAGACACCCGCAGCAGCGAAGTGAAGATAAAGCTCAATGTGATACGCGACGTGGTCGAGGGGAAGCGAGTGGTCGTTGTGGATGACTCCATCGTCCGGGGTACGACCTGCAAGGCAAAGGTGCACACCCTCCGACAGGCTGGGGCTCGGGAGGTGCATCTGAGAATCAGTGCGCCGCCCATCCGCTTCCCGTGCTTCTACGGCATTGATTTCCCTCATGCCGACGAACTGATAGCAGGAGAGAAATCTGTTGAAGAGATCCGGGATTTTCTCGGAGTTGATAGTCTTGGCTACCAGACCGTCGAAGGGCTGGTCACCGCCGTGCCGGGCTCCAGGGAGAGCTACTGCCTGGCGTGTTTCACCGGTGAATACCCGGTCGAGGTGACGGAAGACATGGACAAGTACGCCATGGAGCGACGGTATCAAGTGGGCGCAAGAGGAGATCTCCCATAGTTCCACCCATGGAGGGACGCAGTATGGCTGGCGATGAAGCAGCGGAGGTTCTGAAGCGGGCCGACGAGGAAGAGGTGGAGTTCGTCAGTTTGTGGTTCACAGACATACTGGGATTCCTGAAGAGTTTCGTCATACCGGTTGACGAACTGGAGAAAGCGCTGCAGGAAGGCATGGGTTTCGATGGCTCTTCGATAGAGGGGTTTGCACGCATTGAGGAGTCGGACATGATCGCCAAACCCGACCCCGGCACTTTCGCGATCCTGCCACGGTCTGATCCTGCAGGCACCGTAACCGGCAGGATGTTCTGTGACATCTTCGAACCCGACGGCAGCCCTTACGACGGAGATCCGCGCGGGGCTCTCAGGCGCAGCCTGAAGAAGGCAGCCGAGCTCGGCTACACCTTCTACGTCGGTCCGGAGCTGGAGTACTTCTACTTCAAAGACAGCCAGAACGCCTCTGGCCTGGACGCCGGCGGCTACTTCGACCTGACCCCCAGGGATGCCGCCACGGACCTGCGACGCGACACCGTGCAGGCTTTGCGCAGGATGGGCATTGCAGTTGAGTACGTCCACCACGAGGTGGCCCCGAGCCAGCACGAGATTGACTTGCACTACATGGACGCCCTTTCCATGGCCGACGCTGCGATGACGTACCGCCTCGTCGTCAAAGAGGTAGCTATGAAGCACGGCGTCTACGCCACCTTCATGCCCAAGCCTCTGTTCGGCGAGAACGGCAGCGGCATGCACACGCATCAGTCCCTTTTCAAGGGCGACGAAAACGCTTTCTTCGATCCCGATGATAAGCACCACCTCTCGGAGACGGCCAGGGCGTACATTGCGGGCCTCCTGACGCATGCGCGGGAGATATGCTCCGTGGTGGCGCAGTGGGTGAACTCGTACAAACGCCTTGTCCCGGGTTACGAAGCTCCGGTTTACATTTCGTGGGCTCGCAGGAACAGGTCCACCCTCGTCCGCGTCCCCATGTATAAACCTGGGAAAGCAGAGGCGACGCGCGTCGAGTTCCGCTGCCCCGACCCGGCCTGTAACCCCTATCTGGCGTTTTCGGTCATGCTGGCTGCTGGCCTCAAAGGCATTGAGGAGGGTTACGAGCTTGCGGGGCCGGTCGAGGAGGACATCTTTGAGATGTCTCCCGAGCACCGCGCCAAGAGGGGCATCGAGTCCTTGCCGGGCAGTCTGGCGGAGGCTATCGCGCTCACCGAACGAAGCGAGCTTGTGCGAGAGGCCATGGGCGATCACATCTTCGAGAAATTCGTCGCGAACAAGAAGATCGAGTGCGACATGTATCGCGTGCATGTCAGCCGATACGAACTGGACAAGTACTTGCCGGTGCTGTGAAAGCAGAACATCTCTCAAAGGTCATCGGCGACTGGATAGCCCGCAAGGTCCATGAAGCGGGCGCAAAGGGCGTGGTTGTGGGCCTGAGCGGCGGCGTCGACTCCGCCGTGGTGCTGGCGCTGAGCCGGCGCGCTCTCGGGGAGAACGTCCTCGGAGTGATCATGCCTTGTGAAAGCCGCGAGCAGGATGCAAAAGATGCCCTGGAAATGGCCAGCGCCCTTTGGGTGGCAACCGTTAGAGTAGATCTTGACAGGCCTTACCATCAGCTCCTCGAACTGCTCCCCACGGGCGTAGCGATGGCCAAAGCGAACCTGAAGGCCCGCCTCCGGATGACGGTCCTCTACTCCTACGCTAACACCCTGGACTATCTGGTGGCCGGCACTGGAAACAAGAGTGAACTCACGGTCGGCTATTTCACCAAGTACGGCGACGGCGGTGCCGATATCCTGCCCATAGGGGGGCTGCTGAAGAGGCACGTCCGGGACTTGGCGAAGCACCTGAAGATACCCGCCAGGATCATTCAAAAGCCCCCGAGCGCTGGGCTGTGGCCAGGGCAGACTGACGAGGAAGAATTGGGTATTAGCTACGAAGTCCTGGACGAGATCATAGACGCTCTCGATGCAAACAGGAGGCCCGCAGCGCCGGCCGAGGCCGTTAGGAGGGTGAAAGCCCTTGTCGAGGCTTCGGGCCACAAAAGGGCGCTTCCTGCCATCTGCCCAGTGGGCACAAGGTCCGGCACGCCGGAAGGAACAGCATGAAAGGAGCTATTGCGCTAGAGGACGGCCGCGTATTCGAAGGAGAGTCCTTCGGCGTCGAGGGCAAGAAGGCCGGAGAAGTGGTCTTCAATACCAGCATGACGGGCTATCAGGAGGTGCTGACGGACCCCTCGTACAAGGGCCAGATCGTCACGATGACGTATCCGCTCATCGGCAACTACGGAGTCAGCCCGGATGACGTGGAGTCCGCAGGCCCCAAGGTGGAGGGGTTCGTCGTCAGGGAGTACTGTCCGTATCCTTCCAACTGGCGTTCGACGGGGAGCCTGGGGGATTACCTCGTCGAACATGGCATCATCGCCGTGAGTGGCATTGACACCCGTGCGCTGACGAAGCACATCCGCACGGCCGGCGCCATGCGCGCCGTGATCGCTGCGGGCGAATTCGATGCCGACAATCTGATCGCCGAGGCGCGTTCTTCGCCCGGTCTCGTCGGGCGGGATCTCGTCAAGGAGGTCACGTGCGAGAAGTCCTATGAGTGGGAAGAAGGTGGGAATGCGAGCCCCGGCGCTTATCACGTAGTGGTCTACGACTTCGGCGTCAAGTGGAACATCCTGCGCTGTCTTTCGGAGTCAGGGTGTCACGTGACCGTTGTGCCAGCCGCGACGAGGGCAACCGAGGCACTCTCTACGACGCCCGACGGCATACTGCTGTCCAATGGGCCAGGGGACCCGGCCGGCGTGCCGTACGTCGTTGAAGAGGTGGGCGAGCTTCTGGGGAAGAAACCCGTATTCGGCATATGCCTCGGCCATCAACTCCTTGCGCTCGCACTTGGAGGCAAGACCTACAAGCTCAAGTTCGGGCACCGCGGAGCCAATCATCCGGTGAAAGAACTGACGAGCGGCAAGATTGACATCACCTGCCAGAACCATGGGTTCTGTGTTGACATTGAGTCCCTGGACCAGCGCGAGGTTGAGATCACGCACATTAACCTCAACGACATGACGCTGGAGGGCATGCGCCACAAGGAGCTGCCTGTCATGTCGGTCCAGTACCATCCGGAAGGCTCGGCCGGACCGCGTGATGCGCGGCACCTGTTCGGCAAGTTCAAGGAGATGATGCTTGGTGAGCGGGAGCGCAAAGACGACTGAGGGCGAAACGGTGGTTGTGCTGGACTTCGGCTCCCAGTACACCCAGCTTATCGTTCGTCGGGTCCGGCAGCTCGGCGTCTACTGCCAGATACTGCCGCACACGGCCAGTTGCGAGGAACTTCTCTCCCTGAGACCGAAAGCCCTCATCCTGTCCGGCAGTCCAGGCTCTGCGGTTGGGCCAGCCGCCGCAGACATGGACGCAGCCATATTGGAGTCGGGCCTGCCGGTGCTGGGCATATGCTACGGCATGCAGATTCTGGCCAGAATGCGGGGCGGCGTCGTTCAGAAGGCGCGCGCGCGCGAGTATGGACCTGCCGTCCTGAAGGTGGATGGGCCGAATGAGCTGTTTGAGGGGTGCGGGAGAACTCTTGACGTCTGGATGAGCCACGGGGACTTCGTTGCGGAACTACCGCAAGGGTTCAGCGGACTCGCCCATACCTCCGGCACGCCGATCGCCGCCATGGGGCAAGCGGCTGCAAAGCAGTACGGCGTCCAGTTCCACCCCGAAGTCGAGCACACGCAGAAGGGGATCAAAATTCTCGGGAATTTCTTGTTCCGCATAGCCGGCTGCCGGGGCGGCTGGTCCATGAAGGACTTCATCGAAGATGCCGTGGATCAAATACGGACACAGGTCGGCGATCAGCGCGTGCTGTGCGCTTTGTCAGGGGGTGTCGACTCGGCCGTCACCGCGGCTCTGCTCAACAGGGCGATCGGCGACCGGACCGTCTGCGTCTTTGTGGACAACGGCCTGCTGCGCCTGGGTGAGGCCGAGCAGATCCGCCGCCTCTTCCGGGAAGAGCATCCGCTGAGCTTCCGTTCCCTGGACGCGGCAGACAAGTTCCTGTTGGCCCTGCGCGGCGTGGAAGACCCGGAGAAGAAGCGCAAGATCATCGGCGAGATGTTCGTGCAGGTCTTCAGGGAAGAAGCCGCGCGCATCGGCGGGGCCAAGTTCCTGGCCCAGGGGACGCTTTACCCGGACGTGATCGAGAGCCATTCGGCCTCCGGCGGGCCATCGGCCACCATCAAGACGCACCACAACGTTGGCGGCCTGCCCGACGACCTGGAGTTCGAGCTGGTGGAACCGCTGCGCGGGTTGTTCAAGGACGAGGTGCGGCTGCTGGGCCGGCAGCTCGGCCTTCCGGAGCAGATGCTCAAGCGCCAGCCTTTCCCGGGCCCCGGACTTGCCGTGCGCATCATCGGGGCCGTCACCGAAGATCGGCTGCGGGTGGTGCGCGAGGCAGATGCGCGGGTGCAGGAAGAACTGCGCGACTACGACGGCTTCTCGGACATCTGGCAGTCGTTCGCAGTTCTGCTGCCTGTCAAGACGGTCGGAGGGATGGGAGACGACCGAACCTACGCCACCGTGGTGGCCGTGCCCGTGGCCATGAGCACGGCTGCGATGACGGCCGACTGGGCCAGGCTGCCGCCCGAGTTCCTGGAACGGCTGTCGTCGCGGATCATCAACGAGGTCAAGGGCGTCAACCGGGTCGTTTACGACATAAGCCCGAAGCCCCCAAGCACCATCGAGTGGGAGTAGACATGTCCAAATTCATATTCGTAACAGGTGGCGTGGTCTCCTCCCTGGGCAAGGGCATAACGGCCGCCTCGCTCGGAATGCTGCTGAAGGCCTGGGGGCTGAACGTCAAGCTACAGAAGTTTGATCCTTATCTCAACGTAGACCCGGGCACGATGAACCCCTACCAGCACGGCGAGGTGTACGTCACCGACGACGGCGCGGAGACAGACCTTGACCTGGGACATTACGAACGCTTCACCGCCCAGCCGACGAGCCGGGACTGCAACTACACCGCCGGCATGGTGTACTACTCCGTCATAACGAAGGAACGACGCGGAGATTACCTCGGGCAGACCATCCAGGTTGTTCCCCACATCACCGACGAGATCAAGTCCTGCGTCAGGACATTGGCCAGGCCCGACGTTGACGTCGTCATATCCGAGATAGGCGGCACGGTGGGTGACATCGAGGGGCTGCCCTTCCTGGAAGCAATCCGGCAGATCGGGATGGACCAGGGGCGAGACAACGTTATGTATGTCCACGTCACCCTGATCCCCTATCTCCGCGCCGCGCAAGAAATCAAGACCAAACCCACGCAGCATTCGGTCGGACGCCTGCGAGAGATAGGGATCATTCCCGACATCCTGATCTGCCGAACCGAGAAGCCGCTGAACGACCAGATCAAAGCCAAAATATCGCTGTTCTGCAACGTCGAGCAGAGGGCCGTCATCGAGGAACCCGACGTGGAAGACACCATATACGAGGTGCCCTTCATGTTCGTCGAACAGGGCCTGGACTGCCTCATAATCGAGCGGCTGGGGCTCAGCAAAGGACACCTCGACCTGGGGCCGTGGCCGGAGATTCTGGACGTCATCCGCCATCCGAGCTGCACAGCGACCATCGCCGTGGTAGGCAAGTACGGCGAATTGCAGGATGCGTACAAATCCATATACGAAGCGATTGACCACGGCGGCATCGCCCACTCCTGCCGCGTGGACGTCAGACGCGTGCTGGCCGAGGACGTTGAGCGGGACGGGGCCGCGAGCTGCCTGGCCGGTGCGCACGGGGTCCTCGTGCCCGGCGGCTTCGGCTCGCGAGGGCTGGAAGGCAAGATCGAAGCAGTGCGTTTTGCCCGCGAGAACAACGTGCCGTTCCTC
>DAOVRD010000031.1 GCA_030628375.1 Planctomycetota bacterium | reverse complement strand
GCCTCCGCGGCGGCCCTCTCTTCGGCGCCGGGGGCCAGCTCCCCGCCGATGGCCCCAGCCGCAGCGGCGGCGCCGGCCATGGCCGCGACCGCCTTGGGCAGGGGGATTCCCCTATTGCAGCGAGGGCAGGCGATCTCGGTCTTCTTGGTCCGCGGCGGGACCTTGATCTTCATCCCGCACGCGCACTGCAGGAACAGGTAGCCGCCCATCCTGTGCAGGATGTCCACGGCATCGCGCGCTTTGGCCAGGTCCTCCTTTTCGGGCTCCGCCGAGGGGGCGCGCACGCCCACAGGCCGGGCCTCGGCCAGCGTCGTCTGTCCTATCAGGTGTCCGCCGTGCGTCTCCGCGTAGGCCGCCTCGTAGTCGGCCAAGGCCGCACCGCCGGCCATCGAACGCAGAATCCGCACGCGCTGCGCCGTCGGCGGGTGGGTGCTGAGGATTCCGGAAGCTCCGGCGGCCTTCAGCGGGTTGATGATGAACATCGGTGCGACGGCCTTGTTGACCTTTGCCATCTGGCTGGCCGAGCCTGCGATCTTCTCCAGGGCGGAGGCCAGGCCCGGCGGGTACCGGGTGAACTGCGCCGAGGACGCATCGGCCAGATACTCGCGCCGCCGCGAGCAGGCGAAATAGAGGAGTTGTGCGACCAGCGGGGCCAGGATAGCCAGCACGATCGCAACCAGAAAGATGATGATCTGGGCCTGCCCTCCGCCGCGCCCGGACGAACGCCTCCTGCCCCGCCCGCCGCCGAAGAACACGCCGCGCACCATGACGTGCGCCAGCAGAATGATGGCCCCCATCATGACTCCGGCCAGCATCATGAAACGGGTATCCTGGTTCCTTATGTGGGCGATCTCGTGCGCCACCACCCCCTGCAGCTCGTCGCGGTTGAGCCGCATCAGAAGTCCGGAGGTTACGGCAACCGCCGACTTCTGATCGGTCCCGACCGCGAAAGCATTGGGTGCGTCCGTGTCCATGATGTAGACCTTCGGCATTTTGGGCAGGCCGGCCGCGATCGTCATTTCCTCCACGACGTTGAACAGCACGGGGTGGTCGTCGTGCTGTATCTCGCGCGCGCCCACGCTGGCCAGGAGCACCCCGCGACCGCCGATGACGGCCGTCATCCAGAGAAGCAACCACACCACCACGGCGATCAGCACCCCCACGTAAGCATACTCCGGCGCGAAGTACAGCCCGAACGCATAGCCGAGCCCGACCAGGACACCGGCCATCATGAAGATCAGGAACGTCGAACGCCGCTTGTTCGCCTTAATCGCTTCCCACATGTCCGCTGACTGGTGCTCTGAGCCCGGTTTGTGATCGTGCTCCCGCGTTCGTTCGCCGCATACTCGACGGCGACGACAACACGACAGGTCAGAACTTCACCTCGGGCACCTCGCGCTCGGCCTCGTCCTCGAGTTCGAACAGTTCCGCCTGGGTGAAATGGAACGTGCCGGCGACGACGGTCGCCGGGAAGCTCTGGATGCGGATGTTGTGCTTCATCACCTGGTCGTTGTAGAACTGCCGCGCGAACCCGATCTTGTTCTCGGTCGAGGCAAGCTCCTCCTGAAGGGACAGGAAGTTCTGGTTCGCCTTCAGGTCGGGGTAGCGCTCGACGATCAGGAAGAACTGCCCCAGGGCGCCGGTTAGCCCCTGTTCGGCCTGAGACGCCTCGCCGGCGCCGCTGGCCTGGGCGGCGAGGTTGCGCGCTTTCGTGACGGCCTCCAGCGTCTCCCGCTCGTGCGTCATGTAGCCCTTGGCAGTCTCGACCAGATTGGGGATCAGGTCGTGCCTGCGCTTGAGCTGCACGTCAATCTGCGCCCAGGCGTTCTTGAACTGATTGCGCAGACGCACCAGGCCGTTGTAAGTCGCCACCACCCACAAGACCACCACAACCACCAGACCAATCACCACCCAGAGTACGATCATCTGACCTGCCTCCCCTCACGCTACAATTCCTCGGACCCTTGTTTCGCCCCGCCCAGCTCACCAAAGAAGCGCGCCAGCACGTTGTCTTCGTCCGCCCCTGCGGCCCTGACGACGGCCGGCAGCTCGCCCGCATCGAACCAGAGCCCGTGCCCGCGGGGGCACTTGTCCAGGACGATGGGCGGATCGGTCTGCGTGCGCACCTCACGAAGTCGCTTACGACATATCGGGCAGCGCCGCTTGCCACCGGCCGGACGCTCTCCCCTCTGCTCCTCCAGCGTGGAGAGCAGTTCGCCGTGCAGCGTGCCCGCCTTCCGGCCGACCAGTTCGAGTTCGCCGGAATCGAGCCAGACGCCCTTGCACTCCGGGCAGTAGTCTATCTCGACCAGCTCAAACTCCAGGACGAACATTTCCACGCGGCAGACCGGACACAACATAGATACGCCTCCGCCGGCACAGTTATTCAGGTATGATACAAGCTGCACATCGCCAGCGCAATAGCCTGCGTGCGCTACCAGTCACACTGGTGGCCGCCCTCATCTGGAGAAGCATGGCGCGGGAGGGGAAGCGCGCCGTCGCAGGCGGCGTGGGGGAAAGAAAGGCGAGAGAAGCCCGGTGCGGATCAGTCCTGATCGCGCTCCGGAGGGAGGACGCTCCGCGCGAGTTGCTTCCGTGCTTCTTCGAGTTGGCTGCGCAGACGCCGGTTCTCCTCGACGAGCCTCTCGATGTCGCCGCGCTGCCCCGGACCGGGCCCGACGGTGCTGTAAGCGCGAACCGTCTTACGCCAACGAAGTCGAACGACACCTTCGCCCGCGCGAGGCGGGCCGGCCCACATCAACAGGGGCCGCCAGTCCACCTCCACGGGGACAATCTGTATCCGGTCGCCCCTGCGGAGCTTGAGGTCAACCGTGCGACCCGGTGCGGCTTCGATCACGTGCTCCACCAGGACAGCCGGGGCGTCCACCACACGCCCGCCGACCTGCAGCAGCACATCCGCAGGCCGGATGCCCGCGGCGTCGGCCGGGGAGTCCTCCAGCACGGCCTTGACCTGCACCCCCGCCCCCTCGCCTGGGTGCTGCGCCACGGCCACCCCGAGCCAGTCCAGAACGAGCAAGGGCTCCTGCTGCTCCTCCTCCCACATGTGCCTGACGTCGCCGACGATGAAGAAGGCGGAGACGAGGATTGCGGCCACAGCCGCCGCGGCAAGGAACCGACGGAACGTTATGATCTTGACGGGCCTCGGCCTGCCGCCCTGACCGGCCACCAGCCTCTCAAGGCGCGCCGTGCTGAGGTAGGGCTGACGCGGCGCAATCTCAGGAATGGCCAGACGGAGGGCGGCGGAAGCCCTCTGCAATTCCGCCAGTTCGGCACAACACTGCCCGCACCGACTCAGGTGCTCCATCAGAGGGCGCTGCTGGGCCTGCGGCAAACCGCCTTCAGCAGCATCAAGCAGCTTCTGGCAGGCTTCTTCACAGTTCACCGATTCGGGCCTCCGTCTTTTTAGTGCCGTCCCGAGCCGGCAAGTTCAAATACCGGTGCCTCCCCGGCCTACCCACGATCACCCCTGATCGGGTGGCGTCAGGTCCCTGGCGATGCCGCGCAGGGCATAATGGATCCGCGACTTGACTGTGCCCACGGGACAGTCCAGGACCTGGGCTATCTCCTGGTATGACATCCCTTCGACGTAGCGCATGGTGATCACGCTGCGGTGGTCGGCTGACAGAGATGCGACCGCCTGCCGCACCAGCTCAATAGTCTCTTTTCGCTCGGCGGCTTGCCCGGGGTCGGGATAGTCCGCATGGAGCGCCTCGTGCTCCTCAAGATGCTCGTCGTCCTCTGCCATTCCGTGCAGAGAAACGGTGGCGCCGCGCTTGCGCCTCATCCATCTGCGGAACTTGTTGAGCAGAATCCCATAGAGCCAGGTGTAAGGTGAGGATCTGCCCTCGAAGCCTGCCAGCGACTTGGCGGCGGCAAGAAAGGTCTCCTGGGCCAGATCTTCGGCAGCCTGCAAATCGCCGCACAGGAAGCGGGCAGCCCGGAAGATCCGGTCGTAGTGCCTCTCGGCCAGTTCGCGCAGTTTCCTCTCAGCCACCTTGGTTTCCCGGGAGAGCCAGCACAGGCGAGCAAATCGCAGGACACAGGGACGGCCCGATTACGTGCCAGGCAGAAACGCAGAACCGAAACCCGAGAGCCCGATCAAACCTGCGCCCCGCTTGAAGGCAAACGCGCCACGGCAACGGGACGCCCGGGCCGAAGGCCCGACGGCTTCACCTGCCCTCGGCCAGTTTCTCTGCGGCGATCTCGCGAGCGAGCCGCCCGTCCACCACGTCTGCGTGCTCGCTCATGAGGGCCTTCATCACCTTGCCGATATCACGAGGACCGTAGTCGTTCTCTTCGATCAAGGCCGCGATCTGCTGCCCAAGTTCATCCCGACTCATCTGCGGCGGAAGGAACTCCTCGACCACGGCCAGTTCTTCTCGGATGGCCTCCGCGCGGTCCGTCAGTCCGAGTTGTTCGTACTCCTCCACGTTCTTGCGAAGTTTCTTCGCGTGGGACTTGACCACGTCTGTTTCTTTGAATTCCTTGCCGGACGTCTCGGCCACCTGCAGCTCGGCCCTCAACATGCGCAGCGCACGCAGCCGCTCGGTCTGGCGCCCCTTGAGGGCCCGCTTCATCTGGTCGGCCAGGACGTCCCGCACGCTCACGGCGCGGCCACCTCCATCCCTTAGTCCGGCGCCATCCGGCGGAAAGCGGTCTCGATGGCCTCGGCGGCCGCCTTCCGCAGTCGCTCGGTGCTGGCCATCCCCAGCAGTTCGCTCAGGATGCCGATGGGGTTCAGGTCGCCGGGCAGGTAAGCTATCCCCACCAGCACGGCCTCGCGAACGGCCTGGGGATTCTGTCCGAAGAACTGGTAGCCCTGCGCGTTCAACGCGCCGCGGAGCAGGTCAAGCTGCCCCATGCTCCCCAACGCCCTGGCGATATAGACCGCCACCGGCATCCCGGCGGCACCCATGGCCCCGCCCGCGTACGGTCCGCCGGGGCGCATCCTCTCGCCCGGCGGCGGGCCGAACATCGGGCCCATCTGCGGCCGCTGCGCTGGGATTCGGGGACCAACAAGCCCATTGAACAGGGCCCTGGCGGCCTCCTCACCACCGATCTTCCGCAACGCCGCGACGGCCGCACGCTTGCTGACCTCACCGGCCAGCTGCCGGGCGCGGGGCTCAGTGCGAGGTCGCACGCGTGTCTCCGCCAAAGTCCGGGCAGCTCGCGGCTGAGCCGCCGCGCCAGTTGCGCCCGTCAGGATCCGCTCCAGTTGCCCGACAACGTCCGCCCGGGCTTCGGGGTCCCGTTCAACGTACATGGCTCCGATGGCCGGCCCGAACGTAGGACACGTCACCAACTCCTCTTCTTGGACGGCCGACGCCACGGCCGCGCCGCCGGCTTCAAACAGGCGCTCAACCAGTGACCACTGCCGCCGGACCAGTTCCCGCCGTTCGCCCTGGCTCGTGAGCGAATAGGACCACTCCTGCGTGCGCCGCGGTCCCTCACGCTCATAGGCCACGTCGTCCTCCTTCCGGACGATGGGCGCCTGCGGCATGAACTCCACGTCACCTCCCATGTCCCTCTCAATGCCGCGCATCCTGGCCTCGGCCCTTTCCCTCTGGATCATGGCAAGCTGTTCCGGCGACATGTCCGGTATGTCCGGCCTGCCCTCAGGCCTGCCGAACGCGCGCGCCGCCGGTCGTTCCCTGATGGCTTCCGGGGGTTCCTTGATCATCTTCGCCACGAACTGGGCATGTTCAGTCCCGTAAGCGGCAGCACTACCGCGTGTGAGTGCACAGACGGCCTCCTTTGTCGGCCTGTCAATGGCGTCAAAGCACCGGTTAAGCAGACCGAAGTACTGCGAGGTCGGCGCCTCAGCCAGTTCCTTGACCAGAGCATTCCACCCGGGATCCGCGCGGTCGCCTTCAGGCAGAACGCCCGGCACTTCGTCGAACACATCCAACCCATCCCCCCGGACGGCCATGTGGACAACGGCATCTCGCAGCGCAATCTTGAGTGGGTCGGTGAGTCCCTGCCTGCCCGTTCTGCGACGCCGCTGCCGACTTGCGCGAAGGGCGGCACGCGGGTCCGGCTCGTCGAACCCGTCGCCGGCGCGCGCTTCCGGCCCGGCCGCCGGAGCAGGGAACAGCCTGACGGCGAGTCGCTTCACCACGAAGCCTGCCGTCTCGTCGTAGAAGCTGGCACACCGGCCCAGGGCCTGCACGGCCGCCGCCGTCAGGTCGGCGCTCGCGCCAGCAAGTTCCTGTTGAGGAACAGGCCGGTCAATCAGCGAGATCAGCCTGCGCACCATCTGCTGCTGAAGCGTGCTATCGGCGGCAAGTTCGACGAGCTGCCGGTCACGGCACAACCCGGCCAGGCATTTGCAAACACCGGTCTGCAGCTTCATCGGCCACCACACGCTCAACTTCCCATACTCGTCCTTCACCTCGGGAATGGCGTCAACCGCAGGAGGCCCCTCATCAAGAAGGTCCAACAATTGCGTCAGAAACGCCGCGTCCTGTGCGTCGCCCAACGCCGACAGGGCGGCAAGTCGGTCCCGGCACTCTGCCGAGAACGCCTGGATGTTCTCGTAGTTGCCCTTGCGGCCGGTGGCTTTCTGCCTGAGGAATGCCAGGTTGGCTTCCCCTCCGATGGCTCCCAGAGCGCGCATAGTGGCAACTTGGAGTTTGGCGTCCTCGTAGCCGTCCACCACCTCGCGCAGTCGGGCAGAAGCGGCCTCATCCCCGGCTTCCACCAGCAGGCTGAGGGCGTAGAACTGCGACTTCCCCTCCAGCACGAAGTCCTCGGGCGGCTTCGGGGCCCCCGCAGGCTCTTCGAACCCCGACGGCACATACGGCCCGGTCGGTCGGGCCGGCCCTCCCGGCCCCATCATCACGCCGGGCGGCGGACCCATGTCCCGACCCATGTCCCGACCCCTCCGGCGACCTTCCGGGCGCGCGGGCGCGACAACTCCCGTGGCCTTCATCTCCTGGGCCAAGGCGACAAGCACCTGACCATCCGCCGGCTGGCCCACTTCCTGCAGCATTCTGGCCGCCGCAATCCTCGCCTTCGCGTCGGCACTCTGGGCCGTCACTTTCTGCAAGAAGCCCACGGCCGCCGCCGAGTCGAGACCGGCCTTCCACACACAATCCCCGGTTTCCTGGTCAATGGAGTACCACAAGCCCCGCAGCTTCTCCAGCAATCCGAGCGAGGCCAGACTGGCGCCATCTCCGGCCGCTTCCAGGGCCTCCAAGGACCCCTCGTTGGCCAGGCCCTCAACCACGGCGGAGCCGCCCGTGCCGCCCAGAGCGGCCTTGAGGAAGGCCAACGCAGCGTCGGAGTCCATCCTGAGCAAGAACAGGATCGCCGCCTGGCCGCCGGTCCCCGAGGCGACGAACGTGCCCACCGGGCGAACCAGCAGCACCCCATCCTGTGGCTCCACCTGGTCCAGCGCTTCGGGGAACGCGGTGCCGGCCTTTTCCATCAGGCGGGCCAGCTCGACCATAGCCGCATGGCCGCCGATCCTGGCGAGGGCCCCCGCGATGGCTTCCTGGCTCTTCGGATCCGTGCACGCATCTATGGCCTGGGACAGGACGAGCACGGTCGCCGGCGTGTCCATGCCCGAAGCATAATCCGCGAACATCCGCTTCACTGCCTCGTCCGAACCCGCGAGGAACTCCGGCAGCTCGTCCAGGGCATCGGGATCGCCCCCGACTGCTTTGGCAGCCATGGCAGCCGTTCGAACGGCAGGCGTGAGTCCCGGGGCATCGCAATAGCCGAGGGCGCCGGGAGTCCCAACTGACCCGAGCGAGAGCAGCGCAGCCACGATCAACGGGTCGCGCCCCTCTCGGCTCCTGCGCCCGATGTAGTCAACGGCCTCCTGCGTCCCCACCGTCTCCAGGGCCACCAGTGCGGCCACCTTAATCGGGGCGCTGAGGCTATCCCAGTTGTCCTGGACCTGCTTCAACGCCACCTCATCGGGCAGCATCGGCAGGATCTTCATCACGGCGTAGAGCCTCCCTTGCCCCCCGAGCACCACGGAGTCCGGGGCGAAGGGCGACACCGGTTTCGGCGCCGCCATGGCGCCAGCATAACCGGCCCCCCGCTCCTCCCATTCTGCAGGAGCGCCCGGCCTGCGGGCCGAACCAGAGCCCCTCGCCTGGGCACGGGACGGTGCTTCCTGCGCCGTCAGCCGATCAAGCTGCGCGAGAACCGCCTCATGGGATTCCTTGGTCATTACAGCCAGAGCCTGCCGGAACCGGGGCCAGTTCAGATGGAGATGGGCCTCGCGGTCGTCAATGCCGAACGCCCGAACCCGATCCAGGGAATACGGCTTGAGGGCCGCCCGCTCCAGACGGGCAAGCTCTTCCTTCAACTCCCCGCGCAGAGACTCCAGCCCCTCATAGGTGCGTCCGTCACCTTCCCAGGGCCCGGCCAACTGCCCCTCAGCTTCCTTCTCCGCATTGTCGAAAGAGATCTGCTCAAGGCGTTCGGCCAGTCTTCTGCGCTGCCATTCGGAACCGAAGTCCCCTTCCGCCACAGCCAGCGCCTTCCAGACACTGTCCGCCAGGTCGACGCGCAACCGACAGTAGCCTCCGCCGCTCATGACGACCGGCCTGGTCCCGTCGCTGATCACCAGAAGCAGCAGGACATTCCGATCCCCGTAGAAGACGTCCTGGCCCTCGTCCGCGTACCGGTCGCCCATCATCAGGGCGCCGACGACGGACAAGCTGTCACGTCGGGCACTGAGCTTGAGCTGCAAGGGCGCCTCTTCGGTGCCAACCCCGCGTATATTGCCCGACCGGGCCGACACGACGGCGCCGTCCCAGTTACGCTCCACCCTCACGGTTTCGCTCTCATGTCCTTCCTCCACGACCGCATACATGAGGGACAAGGGTGCGAACGGAAGCGGCGGGGCGGCGGCAGGGGCCCTCAATTCCACTTTGTAGACCAAACCCGGTTGGACCTCCAGGCTGAACGTCAGCCCCCCCGCGTCCGGTCTGTCCGCGTCAACCACCTCGATCTTGACCGTGCCGGCAGTGGGAGAGAACTCCACAGTTGCTCCGCACGGGATCGCCACCGGTTCGGCGAATCCAACCCGCACGGCGTGGTGACCGTACTGCACATTGCAGTTGGTGATCTGGAGACGCGGCCGCAAGCCGTCCAGGAATCGCTTCTGTTCGGGCGTGACCGGGACGCCGTCAAACGTTTCTGTGCGACCGAGGATTTTGTTCACCTCCGAGTCCGTCGGCCGCAGACACACGGCCCGGCTCCAGCACTGCTCGGCCTCCGTTTGCAGACCGGTGTCCACGCAGAAGGAGTAAAGCTCCGCCCAGTGCCGTGCCATTTCCTCAGAGCTGGCCGTGCGCACGTGACCGAGCGTGCCCTTCAGCCGTTCCAGATATGCATCAACGGCCTGACGCGCCTGCTGCTCTTCCTGCGCCAGAGACCCGAGCTGTTCTTCTGCGACCCGGACTGCGGGCCTTTCTCCCTCTGCCGCCGGCGCCTGAACCTGTGCGATAGGCGCCCCCCCCGGACCGACCGGCGGCCCCTCGGCCTCCGGCGCTCCCTCGCGCTCTCCGACAAGCTTGACGGCGAAGACCACCAGCCCGACCAGAACAGCCAGCGCCACTATGATGCCGCCGCCGATAAGGAACGGAGTGATATTGAGCTTCTTCTTGACTTTCTTGACCTCAGCGAGCGCGCCGGTCCTGATGTCCGCCCCACACTGGGGGCAGAAGACCGCCCGCACTCCCAGCACGGCTCCGCAGTTGGGGCAGGTCTGCCGAGCCGGATGCGCCATCTTCTCTCCCTCTCCCGCCTCCTTTACCGTCGAGATATCAAACTGCTCATCGAAGTCCGCCAGCACCTTACTGGGCGTGCCACACTTCGGACACTTGACCTCCTCACCAATCCGGGCGTCGGCCGCCTCGAAAACGTGGCCACAGTCCGGGTTGGAACACCTGGTCTTCTGAGACATAGTTCTTCTCCTCCACAATTCATACTACCGGAAGTTTAAGTCAGCCGACCCATTCTGTCAAGAGCGAACCGGCGCGGCTCAAATCAATCCCTCGACGCCCCTACACGGCGGAAGAACAGGGCCCTTTCCCGTGACAGCCGTCCGAGGCCCGTCAAGGGGGGCTTTCCTGGGCGCGAAGGGGTCTACAGGCCGACACCGCCCATGAAGACACGCCGGATCGCACTGACGAGCCGGGACCGGTGCAACGCCCGTTGAGGGAGAGGTCCCGCACGTCCTCGCTCCCCGGGTGAGACGCGGGAGAGCAGGATCTGACGTATGTCGTAAATGGTTACGCACACGGGCCTTACGCAGGAAGGCCCGCCCTGCGCCGTTTTTTCAGGATTGACTATCGGGGCTGCTGGTGGTAAAATGTGAAGTTTGGAGGTGAGGGGGCTCCAGTCACCAGGGGGTCTCCGGGAGGATGAACCTCCGGGGGCTTAAGGGCACTAGATTAGAGAAGGACAGAAGTCAGATCATAGACAGGGCTTGCGCGTGCTTTCGAGGTAGCCCGTGACGGTGGGACGCACGGCGCCGCGGTCGGATTGGTCCTGAGTATAGCTCTCCTGGGCTCTTAGTAACCAGCCATGTCCACTTCTCAACAAGACACCTACTACGACGTGCTCAACGTTGATCGTAACGCCACACAGCCCGAGATCAAGCAGGCCTTCCGAAGGCTCGCCAAGAAGTATCACCCCGACACAAACCCCAGGGCCAGCGAAACGGCGGCCAAGAAGCTCAAAGTGGTGATAGCCGCCTATCGCGTGCTGAGCAACGAGCGTGAGAAGGCGCGTTACGACGTGCTTCTGCAAGCCAGCCCCGCCATCGCCCAAGAAGCGCGGCGCTCCGAAGCACGTACCATGAAGGACTATGCCGAGCAGATCCTGAGCGACCTTCTGGCCGGGCAGGGACGCAAAGCCCTCAATACCCACGATCAGCTCACGGCACGGGAAGACTTCAACCTGCACGACTACCTGGACGCAAAGGACTACCTGGACTGCATTTTTCTGCTGGCGGAGCAGTGCGAGCGCGGCAACCGTTTCCGCGACGCCGCCCGGCTTTACGAGGAGCTTCACGAGCTGGAGAAGAACCCGCCTCGCCAGCGCTACTTCTTCGACACCGTAAGGGACCGAATCAAGAAGCTCTACAGCCGCAAGCTTCCCCGCGAGGCCCGCAGTGCCGACGAAGAGATCGCCTGCTACGAGCGCATTCTGGAGTTTGACCTCGACAAGAGCGAAAAAGCCTTCATCCTGAAAAAGATCGCCGAGGTGCACTGTCGCGTCGGCGACGAGGGCCGCGCAAAGCAGGTCTTCGAGCGTGCCCTCAAGCTCAAGCCCGGCTTGAAAGGAACGGCGACCATTCGGGAGAACCTGGGCATGGGGAATTCCTGATCGGTTTTTTTGCCCGTGAGCAACCGCCCGGTCGTTCGGCCCCGACCGGGCTCTTTTTTCCCGTCGTCATGTCCGGTGGGAGCAAACCGTTGAAACATCTGCTCACCGGACTTATAATCCGCTCTTGCAGCAAGAGCGCCGTTGGATTCCCGGACACGGACGGCAGGATAGTCCGCGTTCGGCCCGACCCGGCGCAAGCGAACGTATGCTGCCGGGGCGGTTCTTGCTTGCGCCGCCTCTGACTCAAAGGCAGCATTGTGTTCCTCCGGATTTTCCGCGGCGTTGGGAGGTCAGATCGTCTGTGACTGAAGATGCCCAGGCCCTGGCCTGCACCTGCGCGCACCTGGCCAACGAGCGAAAGGCCGAGGACATCCTGGTGCTTAACGTCGGGCAGTTGACCTTCTTCACGGACTACTTCGTCATCGCCACGGGACGTAACGAGAGGCAGATACGGGCAATAGCCGAGGAGATCCTGTCCCGAACGAAATCGCTGGGCAGGGGCGTCATAGGCGTCGAGGGGCAGGCCGAGTTCGGATGGGTGCTGATTGATTTAGGGGACGCCGTCGTGCACCTCTTTAGCCCGCCGGCACGGCAGACCTACGACCTGGAGCTGTTGTGGGGATCGGCCCCCAGAACGCAGTGGGAGCGGGTGCCCCCGTTGACCGGGGCCAGGCCGGCGGAAAGGCAGCCCTGACTCAGCGGCCCCATCGGGGTCCGGTGTCTCGCGGTGCCGGATCCGCAGACGACTTTTGACACGTTGGTTATGCTCCTGAGGGAGAAGGGCATTCTGCCCTGCCGCATTCCGTTGGAACAAGCCGTGTCAGAACTGCTAGCAGGAAGGATTGAGCATGGATTACCTCACGCTGGGCAACTCCGATATCCAGGTCTCCAGGCTCTGCCTGGGGACATGGAACATGGGCGGCACCGAAGGGTGGGGCCCTGAAGACGACGCAAGGAGCATTGACCTGGTCCGACGCGTGCAGGACACCGGATGCAACTTCTTCGACAGCGCCCACGGCTACGGGCGCGGACACGCGGAACAGGTGCTGGGCCGTGCACTGGCCGAGGGCGAGCGCCGGGCCCGAGCCATCGTCGCCACCAAGATCGTGCACTGCGAGCCCGAACGCGTGGAACCCAGCCTGGACGCCGCGCTCAAGAACCTCCAGTCGGATTACGTGGACCTGTACGTGGTGCACTGGCCGCGGCCCAGCATGTCGCTGGAGAAGTTCCTGGAGAAGATGGTCGAGATGAAAGAGAAGGGCAAGGCCCGCCAGATCGGCGTGAGCAACTTCAACCTGGAACAGATGCGAGTGGCCGCGCAGTACGGCGTGGTCAGTCTTCAGCCGCCCTACAACATCCTCTGGCGCATCATCGAGCCGGAAGTGCTCCAGTTCTGCCGCGACAACGACATCGCCATCACCCCCTACTCCTCGCTCGCCCAGGGATTGCTGACCGGCCGATTCAGCCGCACCGACGAGGAACTGACCGGCATTCGCACCTCCAACCTCCTGTTCAAAGAGCCCGTCTTCTCCAAGGCGCGCGAAGCCGCAGCCCTGGTGGACGAAATCGCCGATGAGCACGGCTGCACCAGTTCCCAGGTGGCACTGGCGTGGCTGCTGAAGACCGACGGCGTCACCTCTCCCATCGTCGGAATCAGCAAGTGGAGCCACTGGCAAGACAACCTGGCCTCGCTGGACGTGCCACTGAGCGACGAGCAGTACGCGCGCCTCTCAGAGGCCGGCATGGAAGTGTGGGGCATGTTCCCCCACGACGCCACCATGTGGGGCTGGAAGCCGAAGTAGCGCCCCGCTCACTCCTGCCGCGGCTTTGGTGCCGTTGTGTAAATCTTCGTGGGCTTCGTGGTGTCTTTTCTACGTGGAGTTTCAGTTCAGAGGCGGAGTTTCTTGCGGGTGAACGGGATGAGACCGCCGGCGTCAATGACGGCCTGCACCTCGGGCGAGAACGGCGGGAAGCGGTAGCTCTTGTCCCTGGTCCGGTTGACGATGACGCCCCGGGCAGGATCAACCGTCAGGACGTCCCCCGTCTGGGCATCGCCGGCCGCCTCAGGGCATTCGAGGATGGGCAGCCCGATGTTGACGGCGTTTCGGAAGAAGATGCGCGCAAAGGACCGGGCCACGACGCACTGTATCCCGAACGCCCTGATGGCCAGCGGCGCATGCTCACGGGAGGAGCCGCAGCCGAAGTTCCTGCCGCCGACGATGATGTCGCCGGACCCCGCCTTTCGGACGAACTCCGGATCAGTGCCTTCCATGCAGTGGCCGGCCAGCTCTTTCTCGTCCGTAAGGCTGAGGTAGCGGGCGGGGACGATTTCGTCCGTGTTCACGTCGTCGCCGAACTTCCAGCACCTGCCTTCCATCATCTTGCCTCCGCCCCAACGGTCGCAACGCCCTCAGCCCGGGCGCTCTCCATGTGCTGCCGGGCCTGATGCACGAAAGCGTCCAGCAGTGTGTTCTCTCCAGGCTGCTCAGCGCCGTCGTAGATGACCTTCAGCACGGGGATGCCGTCGTGGTCACGACGGACCCCCTCCAGCAGGCCGTCCACAAGCGTCCCCGGCATGCAGCCGAACGGCGCAACGTTGACCACCCCGTCGAAACCGTGCTGAGCGTACTCGACCGACCGACCGATGCTCAGGATGGCTTCCCCTTTGACGGTCGGATCCAGGTATCGGCTGCCCAACTCCAGGACCTTGCTTATGGGCGCCTCACGAGCCATGTGCCGGACGGCCCCGTGGAAGATGCGGGCTACCCGGCCCTCGTCCCACCGAGCGACCAGCTCCGCCACCCACTCCCTGACGAACCCCCACACCGCCCCGTTCTGCCACTGTTCCTCTCGTCGGTCGTGGGCGATGTAGTTGAGCCATTCTTGCAGTGGCGGCAGGGCCACCTGCGCTCCGAGCCGCTCGAGCTTTCTGATCAGGAAGGCGTTCGCGAACTCGTTGCTGCGCACGTATATCTCGCCCACAACGCCGATGAGGGGCCTGCGCTCGCTGCGGTCGGTCGGTATGGCCTCGAGCCGCCGCCTGATATCGGCCGCCCTGGCGAAGTAGTCTCCCTTGCGCTCCGCCAGCTCGACCAACTCATGCATGCACTGCCAATAGACACGATCCGTCTGGCCTTCGTTGACCTCGTAGGGCCGTATCTCGCGGGCCATCTTCTGCATGAAGTCCACGATGAGCACGAGGTCCCAGCAGGCCCGGCGGAAGTCGGGCCCGAAGATTTCCATTTGCGCAGCGAATCCGCCGGCCTGGTCCAGCACGACCATCCGCACCTGTTCATAGCCCAGCTCGTCCAGCACCATGCGGTGGAACTTGTGGTACTGTCCGAACCGGCACGGCCCGTCGGCCTGAGCCATGAAGAAGGCGGCCCGATCGGGGTCGAAGTCCGGCTGCTGAGTCTTCTTGACGATGTCGCCCGTGGTCAGTATGCAGGGGTAGCATTCCTTGCCCGTGGTGAACTTGCGGCCCAGTTCCAGGCTCTCGTGGTCGGACAGCGGCAGCGCCTCGGCCTCCAGGCCGTTGGCCCTCAGCACCGCCGCTATCACGAGCCCATGGTCGTCCATGTAGGGAATGTATATCTTGACCGGCCGAGAACTGCGCCTGACGTCAAAGAACATGTCTTCACCCCGCGCTCTCTTCCGTTCGGACGGACGCATGCTCCGGAAGCTGTCCACAAAGGCCTCGCAGCGCGTAACGGCGCCGACATCGGAACTGTGCTGATCTATCTCGATGGTCAGGTACGGCTCGCCCAGCAGCCGCCCGAAGAACTTGCCGATGAAGGAGTCCGGACCGCAGCGGAAATTGGTTATATACAGGGCATGCAGGTTGGGATGGGCGGCCACGAACTTGGCGCCCGCAAGGATCTTCTGCCCGTACTTCCAATACATGTGGGGGAACTCCTCACCCAGCGACTCCAGGTCCAGCGGCAAGAGGTCCAGCGGAATGGCCAGAACGCCCATGTCCCGCAGATTGTCCGGGATGGACAGGTTCACACCGGCGTCGCAGCCGTTGTAGGGGCGGCTGACGACCACCACCGCCGCTTCGTCCGGCCCAAGCTGCTCCAGCACCTGGCGGCCGCGCTCGCGAAGAGTCTGCCGGAACTCGTCCAGCGCCTCCCAGGCCCTCCCGATCGCCCTCTCGAGGCGCGCAGGACGGACATCGAACATCCGGCCCAGCTTGCGCATGTCGTCGCTGACGGCCTCCCGGCCCTGCTCGAAGTGAAAGATCGGCGCAAGCAGCTCGGGCCCCGCCGAGTCCCAGTCCAGCGCAGCCCGTGCCAGATAGGGCAGTCCCTGCGAGAGCGGGCAGGCGTAGGAATGCACGATGCCTCTGGCCTCGTGCTCCAGGTTGACGACGCTGGGCAGGAAGATGTAGTCCACGTCGGCGTCCAGCAGATTCAGGACGTGTCCGTGGGCCACCGCGAGGGGCATGCACGATTCGGCCGTCATGGCATCGCTGCCGGCCTGGATCGTCTCCTTGTTGGTCGGGTCAGAAAGGACGACCTCGCAACCGATCTCGGTGAAGAACGCCTTCCAAAAAGGATACAGGTCGAAGAACGTCATCGCGCGCGGGATGCCCATCTTCACGCCGAGGGGCGCATCGGGCCGGTCCTTGCTGTAGGTGTTGAGCATGATTTCCTCGCGCTCGACAAACAGCCTGGGCAGATGTTCGCCTTTCGCGTGCTTCTTGGCATCGTCGAACCTGCCGCATCGGCTGCCGTAATGGAGGGGCTCCTGGCCCTCGATGGCGACCTGATGGATCTCGCACCGGTTCGAGCATCGCTGGCACTCAAAGGTCTTCAACTGGTACTTGACGTCGCGCAGGTCGAAACCGCGGAAGGTGGACTGACCGTTGGAGTTCTGCTGGGCGACGATGGCGGCGCCGATGGCCCCCATGATGTCCTGATGCGGAGGCACGATCACCTCCTTGCCGACAACGGCCCCGAAGGCCGCCTTGACGCCCCGGTTGAAGGCCACCCCGCCCTGGAAGAAGATGACGTCGCCCACCTTGCGGTCTTCCACCACCCGGTTGAGGTAGTTGTACACGATCGAGTAGCAGAGGCCGCCCACCAGGTCGTCACGGGCGACGCCGCGCTGCTGGTGGTAGTTCAGGTCGCTCTCCATGAAGACGGTGCACCGTTCGCCGAGCTGGCACGGGGCGTCGCTGGCCAGCGCCTCGGCGCCGAACTCCTCCTCTATCTTGAGCCCCAGGCGCTCGGCCTGTTCTTCCAGGAACGAACCGGTCCCGGCGGCGCATACCTTGTTCATGGCGAAGTCCACGACGGTGCCGTTCTCCAGCGAGATGTACTTGGCGTCCTGCCCGCCGATCTCGAAGATGGTGTCAACACGCGCGTCCATCTCGACGGCGCCGATGGCATGGGTGGTGATCTCGTTCTTGATGATGTCGGCGCCGATGAACTCACCGGTAAGGTAACGCCCGCTGCCCGTCGTCGCGCAGCCCCTGACGACCACCCTGTCGCCGACCTCCTGACCCACCTCATACAGGCCTTTCTTGACCGCCTCTATGGGCCGGCCCTCGGTCATCAGGTAGCGGCGGGCTATGACGCGGCGGTCGCCGTCTATCACCACCACGTTGGTGCTGATCGAGCCCACGTCCACGCCGACGAACGCGTCCACTTTCCCATCGCCCGGCGACAACGGCTGCGTAGTGATGTCCAGCGTGTAGCCATCGCCCTTCAGGACGGGCAGTCTCTCGGCCTCGGTGTGCGCGCGACGCAGGTGACGGCGCAGCGGCTCCAGGCCCTCCAGCGAGCAGTCACGTCCCTGCTCCAGCGTGTGAAGGACCGCGCCTATGGCTCCCGTACAGTTGAAGTGCTGCGGGATGATCAACTCGCCGTCCTCCAGGCCGAGCACGCTGGTGAACGCCCTGATCATGCCGACGTTGGCCGCCACGCCTCCCTGGAAGGCGATGGGCTCGACGAATTCCTTTCCCAGGCCCACGCCGCTCTTGAAGTTGCGTGCCAGCGCATAGCAGAGCCCGGCGATGATGTCGTAATCCGGCGTGCCCTGCTGCTGAAGGTGTATCATGTCGCTCTTTGCAAACACCGAGCAGCGCCCGGCGATGCGCGGCGGCTTCTGGCTCTTGAGGGCCAGCCGGCCGAACTCCTCGATGCTGACCCTCAGGCGCGAGGCCTGCTGATCCAGGAACGACCCCGTGCCTGCCGCGCAGAGGGAATTCATCGCGAAGTCCTCGACCCGCGCCGAGCCGTCCCCGGCCCGACCCAGGCGGATGAGCTTCGATTCCGTGCCGCCGATCTCGATGATGGTCCGCGCCTGCGGTTCGAGAAAGGCCGTGGCCTTGCTCTGCGCCACGATCTCGTTGACGAAGGGCACGCCCAGCACGTCGCTGATGATCCTGGCGCCGGTGCCCGTCACGCAGAGCCCCTCGACGTCGCCCAACTGACGCACCACGTCGTCGAGCTGCTCCAGCGCCACCTCCAGAGGCCGGCCGAAGATCCTCACGTAACGCGACTGGAGGATCTCGCGGTCCTCACTCATGACCACCAGATCAACGCTTATCGAACCGACGTCCAGTCCCACGTAGCGCGACATGCTTGCTTCCCCTGATGCCCCTGCGGCCTGCCGTCAGCCGGCGACCTCGGCCGGATGGGTTATGTGTCCTGTCACTGCACTTGCCGCGGCCACTGCCGGGCCGCACAGATAGACCTCGCTGTCGTAGTGACCCATTCGCGTCCGGAAGTTGCGATTCGTGGTGGAGAGCGCGCGCTCCCCCGCGGCGAGCACACCCATGTGCCCCCCGAGACACGGGCCGCAAGTGGGCGTGGACACCGCCACCTCGGCCTCGATGAACACCTCGATCAAGCCCTCCCGGAGCGCCTGGCGGTAGATGTCCTGCGTTGCCGGCAGGACGATCACCCGCACCGTCGGCGCCGCCTTCCTGCCCCGCAGTATCTCCGCCGCCACCCTCAGGTCGCTTATGCGGCCGTTGGTGCACGAGCCTATCACGACCTGATCCAGGGCAACGTCGGACAGCTCCTCCACCGGATGCACGTTGGAGGGCAGGAAGGGCGCGGCCACCTGCGGACCCAGGCCGCTCACGTCCCACTCATGGGTCTCCACGTAGGCCGCGTCGGCGTCGCTGGCGTAATACACCGCGTCCCTCTGCAGGCGGCCTTCGCAGTACTGCCGCGTCTCCTCATCGGGCGGCACGATGCCGCTCTTGCCTCCCGCCTCGATGGCCATGTTGCACATGGTGAACCGATCGTCTATCGGCAGATTCTCGATGGTCGGGCCGCAGAACTCCATGGCGCGATACAACGCGCCGTCCACGCCGATCCGCGCGATGGTGTGGAGGATCAAATCCTTGCCGCCCACCCAGCGCCGAAGCTCGCCCGTGAAGACGAACTTCATGGACTCGGGCACGCGCAGCCAGACCGTCCCGGTGGCGAAACAGGCCGCCAGGTCAGTGCTGCCCACGCCGGTGGAGAACGCGCCCACCGCGCCGTACGTGCAACTGTGAGAATCGGCACCCACCACCAGGTCGCCCGGGCCGACCAGGCCCTGCTCGGGCAGCAGGGCGTGCTCGATGCCCACGCGCCCGACCTCCCAGTAGTGCTCGATGCTGTGCTTGCGGGCGAACTGGCGCAGCTCCGCCGCTCGCGTGGCCGCCTGGATATCCTTGTTCGGCGTGAAATGATCGGGCACCAGCGCGATGCGCGCCGCGTCAAAGACGCGCCCGAACCCCGCCTTCTCGAACTGCTCGATGGCGATGGGCGCCGTGATGTCGTTGCCGAAGCACAGGTCAACGTTCGCTATGACGTACTGCCCCGGCTCCACCCGGTCGCCCTCGCAATGGGCGGCCAGTATCTTCTCCGTGATCGTCATCCCCATGGCGGTTGCCCGTCCTGTCTCTCTCCCGACTACCTTAAGCCCGCAAAACAGCAGAAGTAAGGGCACGGCCCGCCGTGCCCCTACGAAAGCGCATCCCGCCTACCAGCGTGGCGGACGCGCAATGGCCACACCACACATATACAAT
>DAOVRD010000300.1 GCA_030628375.1 Planctomycetota bacterium | reverse complement strand
TCGGCTGCGGCCGCCTTATTCCTGTGCGGTGGCTGCTCGTGCGAAGATTCAGAGGAACCCGCCGCTGAGGTCGTCGTAGTCCAGCCCAAGGAAAAGAAGCTGGCCCCGGCCCAGCAACCGCCGCCCGGCGGCCAGGGCGGCAGGCGAAGGTCCACCACGGGCTTTTTCGAGGCGCCGGGAGTGTACCTGCAGACCACGGTCCGCGCAATACCCTACGCCGAGAAGAAGGTGGGCACAGCGTCGGTCCAATACGAAGTCAAGCAGTTCTACGCCATCGAGGGGCGGTACCCCCTCTCCCTGAAGGAACTGGAACAGTGGCGCGGAGAGCCCTTGCCTTCGGTGCCGAGACGCTACACGTACAAGTACGACAAGGCCACCGGCAAGGTGGAGGTCGTGCTCGCAGAGTGAAGCCGCACGCGCCATTTGCCGCATCCCCTTAGAGCCCTGGTGGATACGTAATGCCTGCAGAGGAAAGAACTGCGTCTTCGGCCGTGGGCGTCGCCGCCGTGGGAGTCAGCCCGGGACAGCAAGATGGCATCCTGGCCGAACTGCCTCGGGGGGACAGGTTCGAGTTCGTGGCATTCAGTGACGAAGGCCTGGAAGAGGTCGGGGTCGGCGACAGAGAGGTCAGCTACTATGCCGATTACAACATGCTGTTGCACGACCCCGCCGTGGAACTCGTGCTGGTGGACGGGCCGGTTGAGAAGAGGCGGGACCTGGCCGTGCGCGCCCTGAACGCCGGCCGCCACGTCGTTATCCGCCAGCCGTTCTGCGAGACGGCGCTGGACGCCGAACGGGTGATGAAAACCGCCCTCCGCGCCGGCCTCATCGCGACCATGGACCTGCCGTGGCGCGACGACCCGGACCTGCGAGCGCTGCAGACGGCGCTCGCGGCAGAGAACGTCGAGGCGGTGCACGGGTTGCTCTGCTTCCACTGCACCGAGGACTTGCCGCACGCCGGCGAGGCCGGGCAGGGGCTCTTGGCGCAGGTTGGGGCCGTTCTGCTCGGCCCGATGCACCTGCTGCTCAAGGACGACGTCAAGCATGTCCAAGCCCACGTCCAGGTCGCGGGAGCTGGCGGCCCCGAGATCGGTTTCCTCATCTATCTATCGCTGCGTCAGGGCGGCTGGGGCATCAGCAGGGCCTCTCGCTACACTGCGGTCGGACTTCCCCGCTGGGTTCTCTATACATCCCATGCCGCCTTCACCGCCACCGGCGGCAAGGCACACGTCGTCGCGAACGATGAGGCCAGGACGTATGAGGCGAGCGGGCCAGCAGAGGATTTCTGGCAGAACCTCTACGCAGCGGTCCGCGACGGCGCTGAATTGAAGTGTCACCCGGTGGACATCGTGCGTGCGATGAAACTGCACGAGGCAGCGCTTGAGTCCGTGGCGCTGGGCGAGCCCGTAACGGTCTGAGTGCTTCGTTCAACGTCGCCGGGTTCCGTCCTTTGGGGTCAGTTCCCCCCTGCCCGACGCCCCGTCGGAATGCTCTGCCGGAATCCCAGGGCCCCGCGACGCGTTTTTTTGGACGCCCATCACGGCGCCAGGGCCCGGGGGAGAGCCGTGGGACCGATTCACATCAACTCCCCACGCGCCAAGGACTTACGCGACGGACAGGCGGCCCGTCGGGCGCAAACGCAGGGCCGCTCCGGCCCGATCCGCCCGCCTTGTTGATTTCGCCTTCGCCCCCGCACTACCATCAGAACGAAACGTTCCACGTGAAACAGAAGGAGTCCCGAATGCCCGAGAAGCGAAGACTGGGACGAGGGTTGGAGGCGCTGATACCCGCACTTGATCCTGAGCCCGCCGGCGGGGTGGAGCATATCCCACTCAAACAGATCGAACTCAACCCGGAGCAGCCGCGCTTCGAGATCGACCCGGAGAAGCTCGAACAACTGGCCGACTCGATCAGAGCGTCCGGTGTGATTCAGCCGGTCGTAGTCCGCCCCGCCGCCTCCGGGCCGGGCCTGTATCAGATCGTCGTGGGCGAAAGGCGACTGCGCGCGGCCAGGATGGCCGGCCTGGACAGCGTGCCGGCGCTGGTGCGGGACGTCCCGGACGACAAGATGCTCGAGCTGGCGCTTGTGGAGAACATCCAGCGGGCAGACCTGAATCCCGTCGAAAAGGCCCAGGCCGTGCGCCGAATGGTCTCCGAACTCGACCTCACGCAGGAAGAGGCAGGAAAGCGCCTCGGTCTCAAGCGATCCACCATTGCAAACATGCTCAGGCTGCTGGAGCTGTCGGACGAACTTCAGGAGATGGTTTCACGTGGAACGCTGTCCGCCGGGCACGCCCGCGCCCTGCTGGCAGT
Organism: Planctomycetota bacterium; assembly: GCA_030628375.1. GTDB lineage: Bacteria > Planctomycetota > Brocadiia > SM23-32 > SM23-32 > DAOVRD01. The sequence continues at coordinate 2,817 of DAOVRD010000300.1, read as the reverse complement.
GGACGACGAGGCCGCCAGGGCACGCTTCGCCGCCAGGATCGTCGCCGAGGGGCTTTCGGTGCGACAGGCCGAGCGGCTTGCTGCCACGGGCGGCGGAGGGCGGCGCGCGAAGCGGCTGAGGGCGCCCTCGCCCAACGTCGTCCAGCTCGAAGAGGCGCTGTCCAGCGCCCTCGGAGCCCAAGTCGAGATCAAACAGAAGCGCAAAGGCGGCAAGATCGTCGTCCATTTCCGGGACCACGACGACTTCGAGCGGCTCTACGAGTCCATAACCGGCTCCAGCACCGAAGAGTACCCGGAGAGGATCCCGGCCTGAGCGGCCGCGTCCCGTCCCGCCGCGCCGGGCACGGCCGGCCAGGCGGCAGTTCGACTCACGGGAGGGTGGCGATGGTCACTGCGGTAGTCCTGATAGACGCCAAGCGGGAGATGGTTAGCGAGACGGCACAGCGGCTGGTTGACCTGGAGGGAGTGACTGAGGTCTACTCCGTGGCCGGGCCGCACGACCTCGTCGCCATCATCCGCACCCGGAGCAACGAAGAGATGGGCAACCTGATCACCGGCTCCATGCTCAGGATGGTGGGGATCGAAAAGACCACAACTCTTGTGGCACTGAAGACCTACAGCCGTTACGACCTTGACCGGATGTTCTCACTCGGCGTGGAAGGTGGTGTGTGACCACGGGGGCGAAGCCCTGCAAGAATACTCGCGGGAACGACCGTATTTGTGGCACCTGCGTCCCAACTGCGCGGAAGCCTCCACGGCCGGTGGCCGGCGGCGTGAGCAAAGGCTCAATCCATCTGCAGTTGCCCCTGGATGCGCGGGACGGGGGGCACCGGTGCGGGCTGGATGATGATGACGTCCCGGGCGAACAGGCCGGCATGAAGCGCAACATCCCGGTGGACCAGGGCCTGCCCGTCCATGCCAGCGCCTTGCACTGCCAGGAGCCGGCCGATGCCGGGCGTTCCGCGCCACTGGTATTCGGCCCTCAGCACCCGCCGGAGGAAGCGCTGCGCGGCCCCCCGGTCCGGGACGACGTGGCGCCGCCGCCCCGACTCACTGCGCCACGCATAACAGTCCACCGCGTAGGACTCCAGCAGCCTGTCCCGATGCTTGCGGAAGAGGGCGTGATTGCAGAAGATGTCCGCGCCCACGATCCGTCCGTAGCGGGCGACAATCATTCCGACGCCGGCAGGACGCCAGCGCTCGCAAAACTTGGCGCGGTACTCGTCCACCGCCTTGCGCACCTCGACGGAGGATTGCACGGTCAGCAGATCCTCTGTGCGAGAATCAACGTTAAGGCTGTGCTGGTAATGACTTACGCTACTCCAGATCTCCCGTTGCGCCATCCCCATCTGGGCTCCCGCGCGCACCTTCAGGGCAGCCGTGCCGGGGTTCGCGCCGAACTTCGCGCCCCGCCCACTCCAGCGGCCCCGCTCCACGCATAACACGGGCAACTCGACCTTGCCGCTGCGCCGCGGCAGCAGCACGTCCTCTTTGAGGATCCGATTCTGCTTCCCGCCGGCCACTATCTCGCCGGCCAGCATCAGGATCGGCCTGCCGCCTCTGTTCTCCGCCAGCAGCACGGGGACGCTCCCGCCCCCCTTCTCCGTGAGGACCAGCAGTTCCTCTTCGAGTGCCTCACCGGTGGACAGGTAGTCCGTCGGGTCGGACACCTCGGCGATCTCAAGCGGCCAGATAGTGAGCCCCTTGGTGGTGTGCCCCGGCAGGACCGATATCCGGCGGATCGTCCGGGTCAGAGGATTGTCCGGCACCGGCCGCGGCGCGGGAACGGGACGCACAATGGACGGACCGGGGGCCGCGACCGGCTCTGCCGCCTCTTCCCCCTCCAGGTAGGCGGCATGGCCCGCCGCCGCTGCTACCACGCACCCGACCAGCACGGCGATGATCAACGCGAACCACTTCATTGCCAGGCCTCCCTTACTTGCCGAAGAACTCCTTTATCTTGTCGGCCTTCATCTCCTCCTCTCCTTCCTCGGAGACGATGAGGGCCTTGCCGTTGATGACAACCACCACCGACTCGCCCAGCGCCAGGTAGGCCTTCAACTCGGGCATGGCATCGAGGGAGGCGAAGTAGGCATCGCTGCCCCACTTGATGCGCAGCGCCTTCATGTCCTCAGTGAAGTCGGTATCAACGTAGGCGCCTCCGACGTGGAGGAAGGTCTTGCCGCCCACGCGTCGGATGGCGGCCTCGGCGGCTTCCGGTGCCAGGGCGGCGGCTTCCTTGCCGGCCCTGAGCCCCACGCTGGCCTGCACCGCCTCGGCGGTGGTGCGACCACTGCCCATCCGTCCGCCGAAAGCCATATCCATGAGTCGCAGGCGTTCAGCCGGCGGGGCAGCCGCAGGTGCGCCGACGACGCCCGCCTCCCTAAGGCGGACCAGCGCCTCGCCGCGCACGATGCCGTGACGCCGATAGGCTTCCTCATCCTCGAGCACCAGGTAGGACGTGTAGGGCGTCGCAATGCCGTACTCCTTGCTCAGGCGCACCACCTCGTCCTCCAGTTCCTTCGTTTCGCCGTGAAGTCGGATCTGGTCCAGCAGGTAGGCGATCTTGCGCCGGGCCCAAAGCTGCGCCAGGAAGTCGTTTGAGGCGTTCTCCTTGGGGAACGAGGCGTCGTAAGCGAACGTCTGCCCCTTGCCCTCGACGGTGCCCGTGAGCTTCACCGCCACGTCGCCGCTGCCTTCGAAGCGGCCAAACGCAACGACCTGGCTGCCGCGGAACAGATCCGGCATCTGCCCGGGATACAGGTCCATGACCTTGATCGTGCCGAAGTCGAGCTTCAGGTCGGACAGCACCGGATG
>DAOVRD010000151.1 GCA_030628375.1 Planctomycetota bacterium | reverse complement strand
CTGCAGGCAACTCCGCTCGGCACGGTGTGCACCTTCATCGGTGAGTGCGGAGAACTCCACGAAGCCGTTTCAATGAAAGGCAAGGAACGTTTGTCAGAGGAGTCGCTTGGGCCGGAGTTTCTATCGGAAACCGACGTGTGGGCCAAGTATGGGAAAAACAACCCCTTGCGTCTGTTCTCGCACAAGGACGCATGGGCATCGGAGTGGGATCTGACGTTCTGGGGCACAGCGCCTGCGAAAGTGACGACCAGCTTGATCCAGCGCAACGATCGGACGGCTATTGTGGAAGCACGCGTAATGCCGCAGGAGGTCGGGGTCGAAGACGAAACCATCGATGCCTATCGCAAGTATTTCTACCTCTGTGAGCATCAATCGAGATGGTACATCGAATACCTCGCGTCCGAGCGAGACGATGAGAGAGCTGCTTGGGAGTGTATTGTCTTCCGGCTCCCCCTACCCCCTGAGCCTGAAGCTGACCCGCCAGACCTACAGGCAAGTCCGGTCGGCACCGTGCGGGCGTTTCTCCAGGAGTGCAGCGAGCATCGCGACCTGGTTTCGGAAGAGGACTTCCACGGTTGCTACGACTACTTCAGCGTGTGGGAGCCCCAATACATAGCTGGGTGTTATCTTTTCCGCAAGTATGGCAAGCGCAACCCGGCGCGGTTGTTTGAGCACCAGAGGATCGGAAGCTACGAGACGTGGCTGTATTGGAGGTTCAATCCCGCCATAATCTCACTCCACGAAGTGGAAGCCCCTCAAGGAGCTGAGGCTGTGATAGCGAAGTTTGAGATGTTTGGATCCGAGCTGTACCCTTTATCCTCGCCTCCTTCTAGGCCCGAGGGTACGGCCACTGTCATAGCCGACATCGAATCCAGAGATCGGACCTACCGGCAGACGGAGCAGGACACGTTCTACCTGAGGCGATACGGCGCCAGGTGGTACATCGCGTGCGTTGAGAACGATTTGTACTATGGAGAGTAACTTGCGGGATAGGCACCGATGGCAAGAAGAGCATTAATCGTTTTGGCTCTGGCAATGCTCTTGCTGTCCTGTGGAAAGGCAGTGCACGCTGACGAGGTGGCCAAGTTAATTGAGCAGTTGAAGGATAAAGACGTGCTCGTGCGAAGTGAGGCAGCAAGAGGCCTGGGCCGGATGGGAGACGGACGCGCGATCGGCCCGCTCATTGACGCACTTCACGACACGGACTGGCATGTGAGAAAGTACGCAGCAGAAGCGTTGGGCGACGTAGGAGACAAGCAAGACGTCAAGCCACTCATTGCTGCACTTCAGGAGGAGGACAGCCTGGCACCACAGCACGCCGCAGTGGCGCTGGGCAAGATAGGAGACAGGCGTGCGGTGAAGCCGTTGATTGGCCTGCTTGAGGATGAAGATTCATCTGTGCGAAAGCAGGTTGCTCAAGCCCTGGGCGAGATAGGAGACAAGCGAGCGGCTGAGCCGTTGATTGCCCGGCTTGAGGATGAAGATACTGGTGTTGGATATGCGGCAAGAAGAGCGTTGGGCCAGATAAGAGACAAGCGAGCGGTGGTGCCGCTGATTGCTGACCTTCAGAACGAAATCCCACTTCTCCGAAAACAAACAGTAGAAGCGTTGGGCCGAATAGGGGACAAGACGGCAATTGAGCCGCTGATTGCTTCATTGGAGGATGAGGACAGCTATGTGCGGCGGGCCACAGCACAAGTGTTGGGCTACATGGGTGGCAAGCGAGCCGTTGACCCACTAATCGCCGCACTTAAAGATGAGAAGGGACGCGTGCGAGAGAGTGCAGCAGAAGCGTTGGGCGACATAGGAGACAGGCGAGGCGTCAAGCCACTGATTGCTGCACTTAAAGATGATGTTCAGCAGGTGCGTGTGCATGCAACAAGGGCCCTGGGCAACATAGGGGAGCCGGCGGTAGAGGCGCTAATGGTTGCGCTGCAAGATCAGGATGCAGATGTGCGAAAGTGCGCAGTTGAAGCACTCGGCGACATAAAGGACAGGCGAGCAGCAGAGCCCCTGATAGCTGCACTTAACGATCAAGCCTGGGACGTGCGCGCGGGCGCAGCAAAGGCGCTGGGGCAGATAGGTGACAGGCGCGCCGTGGAACCCCTGATTGCCGGACTTAGAGATCAGGATTCGGAGATAGGACGGGAGGCAGCGGGAGCGCTGGGAGAAATAGGAGACAAGCGAGCCGTCGAGCCGCTTATTGCCGTACTGAGCAACTGGCTGCTCGGGCAGACTACGGCAACAGCATTGCGCCGGATAGGGGACAAGCGGGCGGTACCGCCGCTAATTGCTGTGGTTGAGGGTGGAAACCGGTATGTCCGAGAGGACGCAGTCCGGGCGTTAGGCTTCATAGGGGGTGAGCGGGCGGTTGAGGCGCTGATTGGTTGGCTTGCGGTTAGGGATGCGCGCCTGCGCTACCGCGCAGCAGGGGCGTTGGGAAGAATAGGAGACAAGCGAGCCGTTGAGCCGCTCATTGCTGCACTTGCGAATGGAGATAGCCGGACGAGCGAGTGCGCGGCATGGGCCCTGGGGCAGATAGGCGACACGCGCGCCGTGGAGCCGATGATCGCCGCATTGCAGGAACAAGGCGAGATGGCGCGGGCGCGAGATAGTATAGTGCGTGCCCTCGGTCTGATAGGAGACCGACGGGCGGTGAAACCGCTCAGCGCTCTGCTTCAAGCTCAACATGAAGGTAGTTATACACGAGGGCAGGCGGCTATGGCTCTGGCCAAGGTGGGAGGCGAGCAAACGGTAGCGATGCTCATTGCAGCACTTGAGGATCGGAGTAGTTATGTACGACGGTGTGCAGCAGAAGCCCTCGGAGAGATAGGAGACAGCCGAGCGGTTGAGGCGCTTATCGGTGCACTTAACGATCCGGCTTCGAATGGGCGCGCGGCCGCAGCGTCAGCCTTGGGCAAGATAGCAGATAGGCGGGCAAGTGGGCCGCTCACTGACGCAGTTCGCGACACGGATTGGCGTGTGAGAAAGCACGCAGCAGATGCATTGGTTGGCTTGGGAGAACCAGCCGTGAAGCCGCTCATTGCGGTGCTTAAGGATGACGATTGGCAAGCGCGAAAGGATGCAGCAGAAGTACTGGGCAAGATAGGAGACAGGCAGGCGATTGGGCCGCTCATTGCTATACTTCGCGATACGGATTGGCAAGTGCGCGAGGCCGCAGCGGAGGCGTTGGTCAGGTTGGGAGAACCAGCGGTAGTGCCGCTGATTGCTGCACTACAGGATGAACGCCCTGATGTCGTCGAAGCTGCAGCGCAAGCGCTCAAGCGTATTACCCGACAGGACTTAGGGCCGGATCACGGGGCGTGGGTGCGTTGGTTGTCCAATCGTGAACAGCATGCTCCCGATGGAGCATCGACGCCGAAATGAACCTCTCAGCGTTGCGATGTTTAATGTGCTGTGAAAGGGATGTTTCGCCCAGGTTTCGCCACCATGCGCGCCGCGTTTGCTGAGGGTACACGCTTAGGGTTTTGCTCGGCTCCAAGGTCATCCAGTGCGGGTGGGTTGAGTGGGAGTCTCAGTACGGAGCGGGGACTCACATCTTTCGCAAATATAGGAAAAGAAATCCCGCGCATTTGCTCACGCCCGAGCGTGCAGGAAGTGCCTTTACATGGCAGTATTGGCTGTTCCATAGCCATCTTGAGTCGATTTGCCATCCAGCACACCTCCTTTCGGAGGCGATGCTAAACAGCAGACCCTTCCTTCCTCAAGGTGGGCGGTTTTCAAGTGACCGATACTGGCCGGTTTTGGCTGACCGATGACAGATGACATCTACCCGCAGCAGCAGGACACGTTCTACCTGAGGAGATACGGCGCCAGGCGGTACATCGCCTGCATTGAGAACTATTGGTACATTGGAGAGTGATCCGCACTTGATGGGTTCGTCAGGGGACGTCCTGCTTCAGCAATTGCACCCATCCAGGCGTGCTGCTGACTTCTTCCCCTGTTTGTTGTATAATTAAGGTCAAGAGAGCAATTGGACCGCCGACCTTCAATACTCAACCCTAGAGCGATGCCGGTGTCAGACGTGGACAGAATCTGCAGGACGTTGGTGGAATTGGGAAGGAAACGGCTCCAAGGGGCTCTGCTGGTGATAATTCTGGCTTGCTGGGGGTGCACGCCCGTGTTGTGCACTCGAACAGGTGCGGGGGTCAGGGGGCCTCAAGGGCAACCCATCAGTGCTGACACGTTAGCCCGATGGGCACCGCAAGAGAGTGTGGGTGTCCTTGCTGTGGACATCCGCGGCGTCATCGGGTCAGCCGAAGTGCAAGGGTTGCTGGCCAACGGAAGTGAGTTGAACGCGCGCGCGAAGTCCTTGTGGTCAGTCGCCTTCTTCGTTCTCGAACGGCCCGAGTCTGAGGAATGTGCTGGTTCGAGGTGGTGTGGCATAGTGACGGCGGCCGAGCCCTGGGTGTCGGCCTACAAGGCGGACCTGCAAGAAGCGGCGGCGCGGGAAGGCGGGGAATGCTGGGGACCTCTGAGGGACTGGGGCGGCGCCGTGCTGCTCGCGTTTCCAGAAGAGAGCATAGTTCTGCTGGGTGCGGACGAAGTGTGCCTTCAGTCGGTTGCCAAAGCCTTTCGGGCCGGAGGTACGGAGCCCGCCCTGGACCTGACAGAGAGAGTTGTTGAGCGGCTACGCTTTGGTCCCGGCGCATACGCCGTTCATCTGCCCGGCATCTGGGACGCTTCCCAGACGGCCCTCTCCGAGGGGGACCCCCTGGCCTTAGCGCAAGGCATGCTGACCGGTGAGCTTGCGGTCACCGGCGACGGCAAGATACGTGTGACAGCCGAGGTGAAGTGGAAGGAGGTCGGGGAATCGCCAGGTGTGCCCTCTGAAGCCGGGCCTGGGCTTTGCCCTGTTCTGGGCGAAGAGATCGGGGACAAAGGCTTCATGTTCTGGGAGATGCCTCCGGTGGCGGCATGGGTTCGGTCAACCTGGCAAGCTCGAGGCGCGACTCGTGTCACGCAAACCCACTGCATCCTTACGCAGGTAGACGTGCAGAGTCTTGTGGGGGCAGTCCGCTGGCCCGACGCCATCTTCGGTTCGCACCCCGATCTTATTTGGCAACACCGCGAGAGTGAATTCCTCTACCAGATCTGCGAGGCCCTTTACGAGTATGCGGACGGACACGGGGGGTGGTTTCCAGCGGACCTCGAGACCCTACTTCAGCAGGGCTATCTGGACAGCGGGCGCTTCTTCATCGGCCCTTTGACGGGCAAGCTGACTGCCAGAGGAGAAATGTGGTATCTCTGGCGTGAACTGCACACCTTCGAGTATGCTGGGGCGATGCCCGATAGGCTTCCGGGTTCTGTTATCGTAGCGTGCAGCCCGGAGGGCGATTTCCCATTTGGGGGCCTTCGCCTTGTCCTCAGGGTGCACAGGGCGGTTGACTGCGTGTCCGAAGAGGAGCTGAAAGGTCCGGGGGGACTGTTGGCGCGCAGCTACGAGGCGGTGTCAAGAGCTTTGGGCGAGAAGATGACTGCCCAACGCGAAGCCGAACTCAGGCGTTTCTATGGCATGGGAAGTGGCCAGGACCCATGATCGTCTGGCTAATCGTTTCGGCGAGCGGACGTCGTGCTGGACTCGCTCCTACGACTGGGATGGGCGGGACATGCTCACTGGCGTCCGGCCGGGCCGCAGTAGAGAACCCCGGCCCCGTAAGCGCTACTTGAGCGATACCTCGAGGCCTTCGCTGTCGAAGATCACGTTGACGCTCGAACGGCAGTGGGCGGGATCGCGCACGAACTCCAGATAGTGCTTCAGGCGGTCCGCCAGATTGACGCTGTTGTGGGCCAGCACGAGACTGCCTGCCGGCATCCGGTCGTAGCCGGCCTCCAGGATGTCAAGGTATACGCCTTTGCCGCGGCCGCCCGCGCCATCTGCATCGAGGTACAGCAGGTCTAGCGACTCATCAAAAGCGGCCACGAACTCGACGGCATCGGCCGCCACCACACGTGCCACACCGCTGGGATCAATGCGGCGCACGTTGCCCTCCGCTCTCGCCGCCTCTTCAGGCTTGATCTCCACCCCGACGAGGTCCCTGGCGCAGTAGCAGGCACCGGGCCCAACGGCCGCTCCCGCGTTGGCGATGAACGTGTTCCCGCAGAACACCCCGGCCGCTATCATGTTCTTCGGTTGAGCGACGGCGTTGATGGCGTAGAGGAGCCTGTGCATGCGCGGCGTAATGGCCGTCCAGGGGATGTCGAACAACTCGCTGACGGCCTGCCGATGCGCCAGCATCTTCGCATGATCGTATCGCGTGTGGGGGAGCACTTCCGCCTCGCGCAACGCCTCCAGGGCGGCGTCCACGACGGCCGTCTCCTTCTCCAGCGGCTCCAGGACCCGGTGAGGATCGTACATGTCCATCCGGTATTGCTGCCAGTCGTCGGCGCGGTAAGTTCGGATCATACGGCCTGCCCTCCGTGAAGGAACGGGGATTGTAGCGAGGGCGGCCTGACCTTGCAACGGCGCATGAGAAGCTGGTACCGTAGTCGGTCACACCGCCTCCAGGAGAACGCACTGTGGCGACGAAGACCATGACTTCGCGTGAGAGACTGCTGGCAGTTCTGGAAGGCCGGATACCGGACTGCGTGCCGGCGTCGCCGGACTTCTCCAACATGCTGCCCTGCCGGCTCACCGGCAAGCCGTTCTGGGACATCTACCTCTACAACGACCCTCCGCTCTGGCAGGCCTACATCAACTGCACGAATTACTTCGACGTGGACGTATTCTTCGAGGCCTACTATGTCGACCTGTTCGGCGACCGCTCGGCCGAGTCGCACGGCTGGGAGCGCTATATCATCCTGCGCGAGGACCACCGCATCGTGACCCAGCTCTCCCGCGTCGAGGACGGCAAGCGGGTGTGGCATCCGACGGCGGACGTCTTCCGAGTTGCCGACTCCCCCGTCTACCGCGTGCCCCTGGAGAAGCTAAGGCTGCCCCCCGAGCCAAAGCGCTACGAGCCGGTCGAGGGGGTCAAGGCGGACCTGGTCGGCCCCGACGTGGTGCGGCGCATCAAGGAACTCGTGGGCGACCGGGGCATCGTGGGCATCGGCCTTGGCGGCACGCTCGCGCTCCACAACCCCGAGGAGATCTACCGCTATTACGACAACCCCGACAAGCACGAGGAGTGGGCGCAGCGGCGCATCGTCGCCGTCGAGGAGCGGTTCGAGAAGCTGATGGCCTTCCCCGTCAAGCCCGATTTCTTCCTGTGCGGCGGTTCGGGGACGCTCGTGTTTCAGACGGTGGCGATATTCCGCCAGCTGGCCCTGCCCGCTGTGAAGCGCGCCATCGAGCTGGCCAAGTCCGTGGGCATCCCCACCCACGCGCACAGTTGCGGCCCCGAGAAGGAACTGGTGAAGATCATGGCGGAGGAGACCGACCTGACCGTCATTGATCCCCTGGAAGAGCCGCCCCTGGGCGACTGCGATCTGGCCGAACTGAAGCGCCTCTACGGCGACAAGATCGTGCTCAAGGGCAACCTGTCCACCACCGGCGTCATGCTGAGGGGCTCCGTGGACGACGTGATCGCAGCGTGCAAAAGAGCCATTGACGACGCCGGCGAGGGAGGGGGATTCATCCTGTCCACCGGTGACCAATTGGGCCGCGACACGCCGGATGAGAATCTCCGGGCCATGGTCGAAACGGCCCGAACTTACGGCAGGTACTGACCCGTGGCGACGGACCGGCTGGAAGCGTTGCGCGAGGGCATGCAGGTCGGACTTTTCCCGGCTTGCCTTTGCGCCGGCACTGCCGTATACTGACGACAGTTGGGTTGCCAGGCCCCTGGGCCTGCAAGACCAACGTTATATGCTCCATTAGTGAGGTACCTGCCATGTGCGCTGACGTACCTGCCGCAGGCGGCGCCCGCGAGGCGCTCCCCCAGGACTGCCGGACCGAGACTCTCGGCGTTGCGTTTTTCGATCTGTCGCGGATCGTCGCATGGTCTTCGTCCGACGAGGACATCCGCGTCGCGGTGTTCCTGCAGAAGTTCTACCAGCTCGCCGCCGAACACGTCGAGGGAGCCGGCGGCCGGATCGCCAAGTTCATGGGCGACGCGGGCCTGGCCGTCTTCCCCCCCGAACGCATGGAGGACGGCATCTTCGCCCTGGCCGAACTGGCGCGGCGCGCTCGCGACTGCGGCCAGGAGGCCGGCTTCGACGTGTATCTGAACACGAACGTGCACGTCGGCCCCGTTCTTTCCGGCAGCTTCGGGCCGCCCGGCTCGGAACGTTTCGACGTCATCGGCAAGACGGTCAACGTCGCTGCCCGGCTGGGCCGGCGCGGGCTGACGCTCTCGCCGCAGGCGTTCCGATGCCTCTGTCCTGAGGGGCGGGAGCACTTCAAGAAGATCAAGCCGCCGGTGACTTACCGCATGAGCCCGTAGAGGCCGGTGGCCCGAGGAGGAGAACGGCGTGATCCTCTACCACGGGACGACTGCTCGGAGGGCGCGGCGAATTGCTGTGGAGGGGTTCCACCCGGGGAGACCGTCGCGTCGCGTCTGGTTCGCGGAGCGGCGCGGCTACGCCCTGGGCCGGGCCAAGACGCAGGCGCGCCGCCGGCACGACAAACCCGTCGTCCTGGTCTGCGACATGGACGTGAAGATCATGCGCGCCCGGCTTGGACGCAAGCGCATCATTTGCCGGGGCGGCGTAGTCGCCGTCAACGGGCCCGTGCCCGTCACGGTGCTCCGCTCGTCCCCGGGGCTCGACACGCCGATTACACCAAGCGAACTGGCGGCGTGGGTCAACCGGGTCCTGGGCCTCAAACCGTACAAGGGCGTCGGCCGCCGCCATCCGGGCATACAGCGCCTGTCCGAGTGGGTAGTCAAGAGACTCGCTGCTCCGCCCCACAGTGCCGTCTCGCCGAACGCGCTCCTGAGCGTGGCCCGGCAGTGGCTGCCGGAGTTCTTCGAGGGCGTGGAGGTGGACCCCCAACGACTCAAGCCGATCCGCAGGTTCGCCACGATCACGCTCAAGGCGGAGCCCCCGCCGGTAGCCGACGAGACATGGGAAGAGAAGGCGCTCGACTGCCTCGAAGACCCCCGGGCCGGCAGGCGCGTTCGTGGGCTGTCCATGTTGGCTGAAGTGGAAGACCCGGACCTGTTCGACTGGTGCGTGATGTTCCTGGAGGACGAGGCGACATCGGTGCGGCTGGCGGCGCTCCACACGATGCTCAGGTGCGAGGACGGCGACCCGGACATCATCGAACCGCTCGCGGACGCGAAGGACAAGCGAATTCGTGCGGCGGCGATAGCAGCATTGGCCAGGCACTCCGGGCGGAATGCCGCGCAGTGGTTCAAGCTGGGCCTGAAGGATCCCGAGACGTGCGTGCGGCTCCGGACCGCGTCCATGCTTTCCAGGCTTGATCCGGGCAGGGACCGCGCGATCTTCGACCTGGCCGTCTACGACCCGAACCCCGACGTGGCCCGGATCGCCCGCAAGCTGACGGCCGGCAAAGGCTACGGCAAGCCGAAGTGGTAGGATGACGGCCCGCCCGTGGGCTTCCCATCATAGGAAACGAGAAAGCGCCTGCGGCCACCCCCGTGTTCGCGCGGGGT